>JAQIDA010000136.1 GCA_027858275.1 Candidatus Kapaibacterium sp.
ATCATACACAAAGCAATATCCTTCTGTCCATGTCAATTGGTATATTTTTCCTTTGAGCATGGTGATACCTTCGGCGAAGAATTCGCGCGGTAGGGTGAATTGCTTTATGATTCTGCCGTCAGCGGAGTTGACTTTGCGAAGTGTCGAATGATTGTTCAGACCGGTACTTTCGTAAAAATATCCGCCGTGCCAAAAGAATCCTTGTGTAAACGCTTCCGGGTCGTGATCGGTCACTTTAACGATGCTTATATCATAGAGTTTAATATTTTCTATATTTTTCGTCGCGGTTTGCTTTGTCTGCTTACGGGAATTGGCTTTCTCACCCGTGCAGCAAGCGACGGATACAACAATCAACAATAATAACAGGCCTAATAAATTCTTCTTCACTTTATCATTCTTTCGGACTTATTAACACAATTCGCCCTAAATTACAAAAAAGCTCAGTGATATTTAAGCAGGAATTAAGGAATTAGTCGAAATTATTCATGCATTTATCACAAACAATTGCAACAGATAGCTTTAGCTATTTGCTACAACAACATATCTTGATGCACTGCATAGTGCTAAAGCACTATGTTGCAACTCAATGCGAAAAGCACAGAATAATATGGTACTGTTCACTTAGTTATAGTTACGGTCATCGAGCGGAGTCGAGATGTCTTATTGCCCTTGTTTTATAACGTGCTGCATCTCGACTCCGCTCGATGAACGGGATAAAGTGAACAGTATTGAGCTTTGGCTGACTCCGTGATTGAATGACATAAATTGAAACGATAAAAGAACCGGCTTATTTGCGTATATTATTATAGATTAAAAGAAAAAACGAAATAATATTGAGGACTAAGATGAGTAACGACAGCTTTATTAAAAAAGAGATATTGAATATAGTAATGCTGCTATTACCGTTTTTCCTTATTGCATATTTCTGGGAACAAATACCTGACCAAATAGCTGTTCATCTGAATATGCGAGGTGACCTGGACAATAATTCAAGCAAGGAATTCGGCATGTTCATTTTACCGGTCATCAACTTTTTCATGTACGGAATGTTTCTGCTGTTGCCTCGAAATGATCCAAAAAAAGAAAATATCAACTTCTTCAATCGAGGTTATAAGATTTTAAGAACTTCAATAACGGCGCTGATCCTGATAATATTTTGTGCTATATTATATTTCGCGCTGCAATGAGAATCACTTTTTCTTAGCGGGTTTCTTTTTTTCGGACTTTTTGTTTTTTTCGGCAAGAGGGAATTTATCACAGAGCAATTGAGTTACATCAACCACTTCGATATTTTTAGATCTGTACAATGGTTTTTCGAGGATCATATCAACACCTGCTTCTTTGGCAATTGCCGGAAATTGAGTCCATATGTATTCAAAGATATTTGTGAGCGGAGCGCCGCCTTTTAACTGCTTTTTTGAGAAATCTTCTAATGCTCTGGTACGAGCTCTCATTTCAACCATTTTCTTTCGGTCGTTAAGTTTTTCCGCGGCTGTATACTCATCAAAAATCTTCTGCATATGCTTTGCCCAAACCTCTGAGGAGTAAAATGCTTGTAGAAGTTTCACGCGATTGAACATACCTACTTTGAGTTTTGCCGTAGCAAGCTCTGTTTTGGTTTCAGCTGTTTTTAGATCATTCGATTTCACATCATCGGCTTGAACAGCTACCCCTGAACTGAGCGCGAAAATTCCTGTCATTAATATAACAGTAAACAAACTATAAAATTTATTCGTTTTTTGTGCTTGGTTCTTCATTCGGAAGTCCTATGAAAATTTGAATATTAATATTTAATCTAAAAAACCGTAATCAAGAGATAAGACCGCCGGAGGATAAATATATTTTGATCAGGTCAATATTCAAATCAAACAAGGGGCATGGCCCCTTGATAATTATAGCAGATATCTTAATTTAGAACTTAATATTTTTTAGTGCTGAAATTTTTCGGTTGAATCATATTCTCAGGTGAGAGCAAGTCATCAAGTTCTTCTTTGGTCAACAACTTTCTTTCGAGAACAATACCATATACACTCTTGCCGGTCGCCAAGGCTTCTTGAGCGACTGAGCTTGAAGCTTCATAACCAAGAATAGGATTGAGCGCGGTTGCAAGCCCGATGCTGTTTTCAACCTGTTTACGGCAGACATCCTCATTGGCAGTGATTCCGTCGATACATCTGTATTTCAAGGTACGCATACCGTTTTTGAGCATGTATATTGATTCAAATAAGCTTTGAGCAATAAGCGGTTCCATAACGTTGAGCTCTAACTGGCCGGCTTCGGCAGCGAGAGTAACGGACAGATCATTACCAATAACTTTGAATGCTATTTGGTTGACAACTTCCGGTATAACAGGATTGACCTTGCCCGGCATAATGGAAGACCCGGGCTGCATTTTCGGCAGATTAATTTCGTTGAAACCCGCGCGAGGTCCTGAGCTGAGCAATCTCAAATCATTGCAAATTTTTGAAAGTTTAACGGCCAGTCGCTTAACAGCGGATGAATACATTACAAATGAGCCTGTATCTTGTGTGTCTTCGACAAGATTGGCGGCAAGTTTGACCGGCAGCCCCGTAATTTCCCATAAGTAATGTACGCAGAGATCTGAGAATCTCGAATCGGCATTAATACCTGTACCGATTGCCGTGCCGCCCATATTGACTACATGGAATAACTTAGCAACCTGATCCAAGCGTTTAATCTCTTCGCCTAAAGTATCGGCATAGGCTTCAAATTCCTGACCGAGTGTCATTGGGACAGCATCCTGCAACTGTGTACGACCCATTTTTATAATATGACTGAACTCTTTGCCTTTTTTGCGGAATGAATCGCTGAGTTCGGCAAGAACTTCTGTCAATTTTTTGTTGTTATATAAATTTGAAATATGCAATGCTGACGGATAAGCGTCATTGGTTGACTGAGACAAGTTAACATGGTTGTTAGGATGACAATGTTCGTATTCGCCTTTTTCATATCCCATGATTTCAAGAGCGCGATTAGCAATAACTTCGTTGGCGTTCATATTGGTGGAAGTTCCTGCTCCGCCCTGAATCATATCAACAATAAAATGGGTATGCAATTTGCCGTTTACAATATCTTGGCAGGCCTCAATGATCGCGTTGGCAACTTTTGGCGGTAAAAGGCCGAGATCAAAATTAGCTTTTGCTGCAGCCATTTTTACCTGAGCCAAAGCGACAATCAAATCCTTATTATGATTGATCGACACGCCGCTTATATGAAAATTTTCCTCGGCACGAAGGGTTTGTATTCCATAGTAAAATTCATAAGGAACTTCTCTTTCTCCGAGCAAATCGTGTTCAGTGCGAGTTTTTCCGGAGACATACTGAGCAGCTATATCTACCACTTTGTTTGTGGCACCGCGCATACGTCTGGAAATCACTCTGGTCATTTGGCTCATAATTTTAGAGGCCAGATGTGGTTGGTCTTTGATCATTTCTTCGAATTTATCACGATGTAGTGTAAGTACTTCAGAATCTTCAATAACTACTCCTGAAGTCGCATGTGGGTAGCCGTCCAACAAAGCACCCTCGCTCAAGAAATCACCGGGAGCAAAACTTGCCAGATTGTCGTCAATCCCAAAAACATTTGTTTTGATTAATTGGATTTTTCCGCTGAAAATCAGAAATAAATGATGTCGAGTATTATTCTGCTTAAATAAGAATTCACCTTCTTGAAAAGACTCCTGCTCAACATGACTTTGAAGCAGTTCTAGTTCTTTACTGTCCAGATCTTTGAATAATTCAATTTTCTTCAGGAAATCATTTATTTGTTTTTTTTTCATAATTCTTCGGCCTTTTTAATATATCTACTATTAAGAACATTTAACGAGTACAAACTTAATAATTCTATAGCTGAAAAAAAATAATTATGTGTGGTGAGAGAAAGATTTTTATAGAGAGGAATGTCTTGCTAAATATTTGATATTTAACATTGATAAAAACCCAATCTCGGCTTGCAAATATTTGTTTGTTCTGTAACCGATCTTATGTTATCATCTTGTATTACTCAGGCATCATGTTGTCTGACGGAATCAATAACATATTCGGTACAGCTTAATCTTTCAAGCTTTCGTAAAATGCAGTTATGTCAGCGGCAAGACCGTCCCATGAGCATATTTTCTTGTATTCTCGAATATTGTTTGCCAGCTCAGTTTGCAAATTTTCATCAAAGTAACGTTTCACTGTTGCCGCTATTTGCTCTGCGTTAACTCCCTCTGTCATCAAACCGGTATTGTGCGGGGCAATCATTTCTTTGAGCCCCCCGACATCGGTCGCTATTACCGGCAGATCGAAATTATAGGAAATTCCGACGATCCCGCTTTGAGTGGCTGATTTATACGAAAGAACTGATACGTCAGCCGCGGAGAAAAACACGGGGACTTCCTCGTCACCGATATATCGAACATTGAGAATCACTCTGTCGGTCAAACCGCTGTCCTTGATCTGTTTACTGTATTTGTCAAAATTGCCGTAAACTTCGCCCGCAACAAGAGCAACATATTCATCGGGCAAGTATTTCAATGAGTCAATCAACAGATCCAAACCCTTATAATCTCGGATAAAACCAAAATAGAGCAGGACTTTTTTGTCCGCGGGAATATTTAATTTTTTGCACGCTTCATCCTTTGGAATAGCTTCACCAAATTGCTCATAGAGTGGATGTTCGTGAAAGATGTATTTCGCATCAGGTTTCAGGGACAGTAAATCTTGCTCCACTTTTTTGCTCATTACAACAAAACCGTGATTCTGATTGAGGAACAGCTTAGTCAGAGCTATATCAGCTGTACGACGCTCGTGCGGTATTACATTGTCGAGGACAGAGATATTGATTGTACCGTGCCTTTTAGTTGATTTTGCGACATGCCCGAGTGAGGGCGCAAAAAATGGCATCCAAAACTTCATCAGCATCAAATCCGGCGAGAACCGGTTGATTTTGCCGGAAGCTGTGAAATATGTTATCGGATTGATTGTGTCAAGGACCTGCTTAGAGGGAATCTTATCGGCAGGATCATTTTCGCCGACCATCTGACTCGAACCGGGGAACAAAATCTTAGGATACTGTCGCGAAAATGTATAAGCGTTTATATCATGTTGCTTTTCCAACACTCGATAAAGCAGGGCGTTGAACTGAGCAATTCCGCCGCGAAAAGGATAAAAAGTAGACAAATAAGCGATTTTCATGATAATTTATTCCTTGATAAATTCCGGTTTCTTGTTCGATATAACTACTTACGACAGTTCTTCGAGGTTGCATCATAATGTTTGAAACGGCTACACTTGTCATCTTTTTTAGTAGAATTATCCCTTCATATCCTTCACTATATCAGCGAATCCTGCCAATAATTCAGGAAGTTTACTTGCGTCTTTCCCGCCGGCTGTTGCCATGTGCGGTTTTCCGCCGCCGCCGCCGCCGAGTTGTTTGGCGGCTGTACCGACTATTTTTCCGGCCGGCAATGATTTTTTCAGGTCATCTGTTACTACGCATACGAGCTGTACTTTTTCTCCGGCAACTGCCGCAAGCAGGCCTATTCCGTTTGTAGCAAGAGCGTCACGCAGATTTTCACCCATTGTTCTGATCTGATCATTTCCTTCGGCTGTGATTTCTCGAGCAACAACTTTGATTCCGTCCACATCCGCGGCTTCGTCTATCCATGCTGTGAAAGACTGTTTCAGAACTTCGATTTTCATCTTGTTGATTTCTTTATCGAGTTGCTTCAGTTTGTCGTTCAATTCGTCGATTTTTGTGTTTTTATCGGCGACTGTATTATGCAAATCGTTGATATAATCATTAACGGCTTTGCCCGTGATCGCTACGATACGTCTTACGCCGGAGGCGATTGATTCTTCTGTAGTGATTTTGAAAAATCCGATTTCGCTTGTGTTATTGACATGAACACCGCCGCAAAGTTCTTGTGAATATGTAGAGTCCATCGACACAACTCTGACTTCATCGCCGTATTTGTCGCCGAAGAACATTTTGATATTGTCATTTTTCTGAGCTTCTTCGAGTGACAAGACTTGTGTGTCAATAGTGATCGATTCGAGGATTTTATCATTAACGATTTTTTCAATTTTAACAATATCTTCGTCCGTGACTTTGGCAAAATGACTGAAATCGAATCGCAAAGCGTCCGGCGCGACCGACGAACCGGCTTGTTTAATGTGATTGCCGAGAACTCTGTACAGTGCCTGATGAAGCAGGTGAGTAGCGGAGTGATTTCTCGAAATACTCATTCGGCGATCAGTATCTATAGAGACCAAAGCCTTAGAGCCGACAAGAGATTCAACATCACGGTCGCAAAAATGAATTATCGCGTCGCCGGATTTGCGAACTTCCTGCACATCATAAGGCTGACCTGCTATCACGATTGTTCCCGTATCAGCATGCTGCCCGCCGCTTTCGACATAGAAAGGCGTTTTGTCAAGCACGATTTGGTTGTCATTTACATAGAGAATTTCGGCTTCGCAAGATGTATTATCATATCCGATAAATTCAGATTTTGCGTTAACCGTCGGAAGTTCTGCTTCCTGAGACATAACTTTGCGCGCGCCTCTTGAGCGTTCACGCTGCTTAGTCATATTCTCGTTAAATCCTGGAATATCAACTGAGAAATCGTTTTCACGAGCGAGGAGTTCTGTCAAATCAAGCGGGAAGCCGAATGTATCATATAGTAAGAAAGCGTCAGTTCCCTTGATTTCTTTCGCAGCACCGAGCTGTGATTTAATATCCTCAAATTTTTCAAGACCGCGTTCCAAAGTTCTGAGGAAACTTTCTTCCTCGGCTTTGATGATTTTTTCAATTGTAGATTTCTGTTCGATTAATTCAGGGAAAACATCTCCCATTGTGTCGATCAATGTGGGGAGAAGTGTATAAAGAACCGCGTCCTTCATACCAAGGTTTCTCGCGTATCTTGAACCGCGACGAAGGATTCTTCTCAATACATAACCGCGCCCTTCATTGCCGGGTATAGCCCCGTCGGCAATTGCGAATGAAAGAGTACGCACATGATCGGCGATAACTCTCATTGCGATACCGTTAGGATCAGTCAGTGAAGTTGAATATTTTTTGCCGCTGATTTCGGCGATTTTATTAATAAGAGGAGTGAAAACATCGGAATCATAATTCGACGATTTATTCTGAATAACCGCTACGATTCTTTCGAAACCCATACCTGTATCAACATGTTTGGCCGAAAGGTCTTCGAGCGATCTGTCCGCTTTGCGATTGTACTGAATAAACACGAGATTCCAAATTTCTATTACTTCCGGAACGCCGGTGTTCACAAGCGGCGCGCCTGATTTGTCGGGTGTAATGTCATAATGAATTTCGCTGCAGGGACCGCAAGGGCCGGTTTCGCCCATTTCCCAGAAATTATCTTTTTCGTCAAAACGCTGAATATGATTTTCGGGCAGAAACTTTTTCCAAAGCTCATAAGCCTCATCATCCGTACGGTATACAGTAGCGTAGAGACGTGTAGGATCGAGCTTCCAAATATCCACCATTAATTCCCAAGCCCAAGCGATAGCCTCCTCCTTATAGTAATCGCCGAAACTCCAGTTCCCGAGCATTTCAAAAAAAGTATGATGGTATGTATCCACTCCGACTTCTTCCAAATCATTGTGCTTGCCGCTGACTCGGATACATTTTTGAGTGTCCGCCGCTCTCTTATAATCACGTTTGCCGGTGCCGAGGAATACATCTTTGAATTGATTCATTCCCGCATTAATGAAAAGCAGAGTCGGGTCTCCGTGCGGTGTAACAGGTGCACCCGGAACGATTTTATGATCTTTGGATTTAAAGAAATCCATAAACGATTGTCTAATTTCTTTAGAAGTCATCATTGTTTTAAGTTTTTCCGATTTATTTATATTGTATTGTTTTTTCAAATTTAAGTAATCAGACGACTGACATACGCTACTTTCCCGGTCATTCTATAAATCTGTTCGTGCTGTCCGGCTTGCCGTCGAATTTTTTGAACTTGCAGATAAAATCTTCATTACTGTATTTATTACTGCCAGAACGTTCCGATCGTGTTATGTGGAATGTTGTATCATTCAATATTTTACCCATATACATATAAGCTCTAAGCCCCCCTGTAGATGATGTAGCAAATACTTCATAAGTAATACTGTCTCCATCAATTTGAAAAACACTCCATTCAGCCTTATGCTTTTTTACGAATTCGTGAAATTTACCGTTGCGAAATTCCTCTTCCTTAATTTCAATATCTTCTACTTTCATTGCGAATCCATTCAACATTATTCCGTTTTCATAAAAAAAATTTACATGAATCCATTGTTTACCATCAATTATACCTCGATTTTCATAGTAGTAACCGTCAATTCGTAGCTCAGTCCCGTCATAAGGTCTCCTGTACATAGAGAGTTCATCATCCTCTCCCCAATAATTACATGATGAAAAAATCAATCCGGCGATCAATATCAGTATCGTTTTTATATAATGTTTCATAATTTTCTCGTTATCTGAAACTGCTTTTTTAATTCCTCTCAACCTTGGGGTTAACCCCAAGGTTGCAAAATTCTTCCTCTTGTCCCCCCGCCTGCGAAGGAGGGGGCTAGGGGGTGGTTCTTTTTCTTCTATACATCAACCATGTTCCCAACAAGAACATATACACAGCGTTCATGTGTCTGTATTCATATTGAATCGCGGATATTATCAAGAACTTATAGATGATAATTCCGGCGAGAAAGAACATTAACAACTTGTTTTCAGCTGAGGGCATCTTAATCAATAAGAACATGAATTTCAGCAGCAGCATAAAGAATATCGGGACGAATAAAGCCTGAATTATTTTTTCGGCAATAATCGCCGATGATTCTTCTGCAGGCAAATTAAACAATGCCGTGATTTTGCTTCCTAAACCACTTCGCGAACTGATGTTTTGATTGATTTCCAATCGTCTGTCGAATGTTATGGCAAGATTAGCGAATTCTCCGGTATAGACTCCTCTGTATAATGAAGCGAAGAGATTATTCGCGCATTTCTTTATGAACAATCCCGGATTTTCAAGAATCAGTTTTTTGGTCTCAGCTTTGAATATTTTGTCAGCCTCTGCGGAGTAGGGATGAGGCAGACCCTTTGCCGCTGCGAAATCGAAAGCGGTTTGATCCAAAGGAACAATTCCCCATGGGTTATCAGGCAACTGACCGAGTGATATATACATAACCGCGCCGCCGTTAGTGGCGGAAAGATGAATTTCGTCTGTGATATTGTATGATCGGACTATCCAAGGGATCAGCAGTAACACAGCCAAGGCTGTGCCGACTAAACCCGATATTATCGCAGGTTTTCTATATTGCTTGAACGTCGGCAGAACGGACAAAACAGCTGTAAAAATTGGCAGATATAAATATTCCGACCGGAAATTTAATATAAGTCCGAGAAGCAATCCGTTGATAATCAGATGTTTTAACCGAGCTGTTTTGATATATGAAAAACCGTAATAGGCATAAGGAATGAGCAATGCTCCGGCAATCGCGTCCGGCCATTTGACCGACATCATCGCGATAAACGGCAAAAACAAAAGCAGATGAAAATATCGTTTTTGAATCATAAATAATTTATAGAAATACAAAATTCCGATATAACATAAAATCGCCTGAAGAGTCAGGAGGAACAGGCCGTTTGTTCCCGTTAAACTGTCCGCGGCGACAAGCAAAGTATAACCCCAAAGCGGATATGTCAGAGCTTCATCGCCAAATTCAGCACATTGATATCCCTTGCCGTCAAGAATATTCTCGGCAATAGGTCGAAACACATCCGTTACCGTTCCCTGCTGATTGATGTGAGCATAATTCAGCGCGAAAACAATTATTATTGTCGCCACCGTAATCATGCCAAAATATTTTGCTTTGTCTTTCATTGAAACGAATTTAACTCTTTTGAGTGAATCTATTATCATTTTATAATCGAGAATCGGGCAACAAATATTTGTATATAAACCGGAGCCGTGCTAAATTAGATGTTCAGAATAAAATCGAATTAGAATATAAATCGAGAAAATTGATGGCAAAGAACAAGAAAAAGTTGAAA
>JAQIDA010000233.1 GCA_027858275.1 Candidatus Kapaibacterium sp.
ATATGTTTAGCCAACACTCAGCTTTGCGCGGAGAATCAAAAAATATTCATATCCGCAAAACTTGGGGCCGGTTTTCAGACAGATGTACCTTCGCAAGAACTCATGGGCTATAAGCTTCATTATAGTAATTGTGTCGGAGCGAGTTTCTCTGCATTTATCAATATAAAAAACAATTTTGCTGCTCATATATCCTATTTAAGTTATGGTTATATGTACCGAATTTCCGATCAATCGCCAATTTTTGATAAGGAGAATTATTATTTACAAAAAGAAAATTACAGCGATTTTTCTATTGCACAAGGAATTGCTTGTTTTGGAATCGCTTACAAGTATGAATACAAAAAAATCACGATACTTCCTTTTGTTGATTTTGGTTATAGACCGGTAATCAGCTCTGACTTTTCAAATTTTGTATTAGCAGAGCATAATTCCAATAATCAGAAGTCATTTGATAATTATACTAAAAGTGAATCAAGTTTATTTGCTTTCACATGCGGGACAGATATGTTCTTCCAAATAGGAAAACATTGGGGTATTACCGCCGGTATCCAATACTGTACATTCAATCCGACAACTAAGTTCAGTACTGTTATATGGGATAATTCTGACATCCAAGAGGAATTAGACGGAGAAGCAGAATTCAATCCTAATAACGTCATACTCTCTTTAGGTGTTTATTTGTCGTTTTGGGAAGAGAAGTAGTGGATAAAATCAATATTGCTGAGTTAAGTCCGGGGATTTATTTAGTCTCAGTTAAAACCAATTCTGCTGCTCATACGGGCAAATTGATTATTAGAAAATGAGATTTATATCATCGCTGAATTATTCGGGTTAAGAATTAAAATATTGTGCCTACATCACTCATTTTCACAGCAATAATTCCGTATATTTGCCCCTAAAAAACAAGGCAAAGAAAACAAAATGATAAACATCAACAACATCCTCACAGCCGAGCTTAATCTTAAACTTTGGCAGGTGGAAAACAGTATTGAATTGAAATTGGGCGGGGCGACTTTGCCTTTTATCGCTCGCTATCGTAAGGAACGCACGGGTGAGATGGACGAAAACGCTCTGCGCGACCTCTTCGAACGCTTTGAATATCTGACGGAGCTGGAAGAACGCAAGGCAGTTATCCTCAAATCCATTGATGAGCAGGGCAAGCTGACTGACGAGTTGCGTGTGAAAATTGAGGCGACTCTGCAGAAAAATGAGTTGGAGGATTTATATCTCCCTTATAAACCTAAGCGTAGGACACGCGCCGTTATCGCGAAAGAAAAAGGGCTTGAGCCACTGGCGAACTTGATCAAAGCTAATAACCGCGCTGATTCGCCGGAGTTTGACTTTGACGCGGAAGCAGCGGTATTCATCTCTGAGTCTTTGGGTGTCGAATCAGCAATTGACGCTTTGAAAGGCGCAGGCGATATTATCGCTGAGGAAATTGCTGAAACTGCCGAACTTCGCGCGTGGGTAAGAGATTATTTTTTGCGCAAGGGCGTTTTTACTTCCAAAATCAAGGATGAGTTTCCTGAAGGAAGTACAAAATATGAGAACTATCGTGAATTCGAGATGCCTGTCCGAACAATCAAATCACATGCAATGTTGGCTCTGCGCCGCGGCGAAAGTGAAAAGATCGTTGTGCTTGATCTCAAATATGAGGAAGAGGAAATCCTGAGTTATATAGATATGAAAACTCTGTTTTCGATGAATGAACGTATGTCGGAATTCTATTTCAAGCTGACTAAAGACGCGTTCAGCCGCCTGATGAAGCACTCGCTGATAGGAGAAGTGCGCTTGGAAAAGAAAAAAGAAGCTGACGAAGAATCTATCAGAGTTTTTGAGGAAAACCTGCGGCAGTTGCTGCTCTCGTCACCTGCCGGCAGAAAAATGACTCTCGGGATTGACCCGGGTTTCAGAACCGGTTGCAAAGTGGTGGTGGTCGATAATACCGGAAAATTCCTTGAGAATACTACTATATATCTGCTGTCCGACGGGCAGAAATCTCAGGCGGAAGGAATAATCCTCGCTCTCCTGAAAAAATATGATATTGAGTTAATAGCGATCGGCAACGGCACGGCCGGCCGCGAAACCGAAGACTTTATCACAATCACAGTCGATAAAATCGAAAAGAAACCTGTAAAGGTTCTTGTCAATGAAGCCGGCGCATCTGTATATTCCGCAGGCAAAGCGGCAAATGAGGAGTTCCCTGAACTGGACTTGACAGTTCGCGGCGCGATAAGTATAGCTCGACGATTGCAGGATCCTTTGGCGGAACTCGTCAAGATTGATCCTAAGTCAATCGGTGTGGGACAGTATCAGCACGATGTCGACCAAAAATTGCTCAAGAAAAAGCTCGAAGATACAGTTGAAAGTTGTGTGAACTTCGTGGGTGTTGATCTGAATACTGCCTCGAAAGAACTGCTGACCTATGTTTCCGGACTCAGCTCGACGGTTGCGAAAAACATTGTCGCCTATCGCAATCAAAACGGTGCGTTCGCCAATCGCAAGGATGTGAAAAAAGTGACAATGTTCGGCGCGAAAGCATTCGAGCTGGCAGCGGGATTCCTTAGAATCCCGGACGGCAAAAATGTTCTTGACAATACGGCGGTGCATCCTGAAAGCTACGGAATTGTTAAGCAAATGGCGGCTGACATAAAAATTCCCGTCGGGAAAATCAGCAAACAGGGCGAGAAGCTCAAAGACATTGACTTGAAAAAATACGTAACGGACAGTGTCGGCATCCCTACTCTGCGAGATATTATCGCTGAGTTGATGAAGCCGGGACGCGATCCGCGAGCGGAATTCAAATACGCCGAATTTGACAGTACGATCAAGGAAATCCGCGACCTGAAAGTTGGAATGATTCTCGAAGGCGTTATCACTAATATAACCAACTTCGGCGCGTTTACTGATATTGGAGTGCATCAGGACGGACTTGTTCACATTTCGCAGCTTGCGAACAGATTCGTGAAACATCCGACGGATGTTGTAAAAGTAGGGCAAATTGTGAAGGTAAAAGTCACGGAAATTAATGAGAGGTTGAAACGGATCGGGCTGTCGATGAAGGAATGTGTTGAGGAGTGATTCAGTTGTTCTTAGGAAGACTGAATCCACTGAAGAAAGTGGAATCCGTCGGAGATTCTCCAAATAAACCTGGACTTAGAATCGTCCATAAAATAAAACGAGACCGAGTAATGAAACAAACAAGTATTTTCCCTTTTTTGATATTTCTGTTTATGATATGTTTTGCCGAAACGATACACATCTTTTCAAGCAGATATTCAAATCCGCTTGCATATTGTTATCAAATGTCCGAAATCGCGGAAGTTGATGTACAAAAAAATTACTTAATTGAAATGGGAACTCACATTGACCGATCAGAATACGAGAACCTTATAAAAGTTTTGCTGATACAACATTCTCATACCGAGCATTTTAGTATGGCTGCAGACATAGCCCAAAAAGAAAAAATGGAAGGCTTGTATCCCCTTATTGAAATTGGTAGGAAGTATTATGCTCAGATGGACTCTAATATGACGTGGGAAATTTGTCCGCCGTTGTCTTCTCCTTGGAGACAAAGCGCAAAAGGAGGCATGACACAGTGGTAACAAAATTAAAAGAAATATCAACAGGCATATTATTTGTTTTAGTTGCAATCTTAACTCTCGGCAACATACTCGGTTTCAAATATATTACTAACGGTTTGGTCAGCGGCTACGCTATTGATTCGCCTCTTTTACAAGTTGTCCTAATCACTATATTGGGCGTTGAAATTCTCAGATTCAATAAATTGGGAAACAGGAGACAAGACATAATTATCAGCATTTTAAATATAATCCTGAGTATAATTCTTGTGTATTTTTTGTTCTGGAGATTGGATGCGATAACTTGATAAATCAACAATCCAAATTCGGATAAAAATTTCTCCCGAATCAAGAAGATGGAATCCACTCAAGAAAGTGGAATCCATCCAAGATTCTCCAAATAAACCTGTACTTAGAATCGTCCATGAATAGCATTGTGAATCTTACTTTTAATATTGATCGAAGAAAAACTATGACAAAAACTAAAATAATGATAATTATCCTGATGACATTTATTGCAGGTGCCGGGACTAGTTTCTCAAAGGGAGTTAGTCAGAAGGAAAAATATCAGACGGCTGTTGATTATATCATGAAGCTTGACAGAACATCAAAGTTTTGCAATAAGCTGTTCGGTCATCGGACTTTGAATTACTGTATGGCCGATTCGACGAGCTTTGCTCATATTTCGGATTTTTATGCTTTTTATTATAAAGGAACAGCCGAAGATATAACACAGATGCAGAAGGACAGCACTCAGGAGGAGCTTTTCAAATATGATATGGCAAAAATTCAGGCTTTCAAGCGCGTGCCTTTGCCGGAACTTTCCGGAGAGAACTGTGATGTCGATCATTTTCAAGTTCAGATACACGAGCGTGAGGATAGTATTTTTGTCGTGAAGTTGTACCCCGTTGCAAAAGAGAAAATTGAGCTGTTCAAGCAGAAACCTTTGGAGTTATTCAAGCGAACTTCCTACTTGAAAGTCTTTATGTATATCGACGCTTTAGGCGAAGTCAAATATACTCAGCTGATAAAGGGAAGTCATTGAGATCATTTCTTCCCCGGTTGCACAAAATCACCGCCCTTATATAAATCTCTGGACTTTTTTAGATTCGGGAGTTCCTCGAAGAAACGGAGTTTCATTTCTTTTAACCATTCCTTGTGTTCCTTGGCGACATCGCTGCTGAGAAATAATTCGTGATTGTCTTTTTGTATATCAAAACTGATCGCGCCTGATGTATTGATCGTGCCTCGATTGGAACATAGCAAACACTGCACTTTGTTATCAGCGAGAAATCTGAATGAATCGCCTCCGCATAAGGGACAATGCGGTCCGGCAGGCAAAACTTTTGCGCCGAACAGCGAATCCGCTGCCGTTTGAGCAATCGTTAAATTTTCATCTGATAGGGCGGCTTCGCCCGGGAAAGCTGAATAGATTACTTCGCTGTATTTCAGATCAGCAAGAATGCACTTGAGGAAATTGTTGACTCCGAGGAGAGTATGCCCCTCCTTGCCTTTGATTCCGGCTACTGCAATACCTACGGCAGGTTTTCCCAACATTTTCTCTTGCAAACCGTAGAAAGACAGACCTCGATCCAAGAGTCGCTTCAGACTTGCGTTCGGAGCGAGGAAATATGTCGGCGCGGCGACAATTAGAGCGTCGGCTTCGGACACTGCAGCGTGGATTTGGAGAATATCATCGTCTATCACGCACTTTTCTTCCCCGAAGAGGCATTTGTAACAGGCTCGACAAGGCTCAATATTGAAATCATGCAGACGCAACAATTTCAACTCATGTTCTTCCGGCAGCCGGCGGCTGATTTCTTTGATAATAATTTCACTATTGCCCAATTTTCGGGGCGACGCGATTATTCCGAGTATTTTTTTCGTTGTTTGTTGCCTGTCTGAGATTATCATTTTTAACAATTTCTTTTCGATGAATTTGTTTGATAAAAATACGCATTTATTTGTAATTCATTCCGTCGCAGGGTGATATCCTTCAAAAATCAAGCGGAGGACTTTGTTTGTCGGAGCTGCAACAGTCAATGCAAAACAATTTTTTGATCCAATAAACGACCTATGTTTTGCGTTAATAATTTGGATATTCGATAATAAGGAACAACACAATGGCAGATAAATATATTGGCAGTATCAGCGGCTCAAGAGGAGTTGCCGGCGAAATCTTAGTTAAGGAAGTGCCTGAAGGCATGTTAGCTTTAGCTGCAGGTTCAGTTGTGAAAATTGGTTATTCCGCATCGTTCGGACAAGAGTATATTGTTGAGAGATGGCGCGCTAACAAACGCTCATCTGTTATTAAAGTTGAAGGAATAGATTCTAAAGAAACTGCTCATACTCTGAAGGAAAACGGCATTTTCGCTGATGAAGATTTAATCAAATTTGAAGTCGGAGAATCTTTTTCTGTAGGAGATATTGAAGGTTGCACAGTCAAAAATATTGACAGCGGGGCTGAATTAGGAACTATCAAAGAAGTAATGATTCTGCCGGCCAATGATGTATGGGTAATTGCCGGAGTCGGCGGAGATATATTTATCCCTGTTATTGACGAGGTTGTTCTGAGCGTAGACCTTGACGCGCGACTGGTTGAGATCAAAATGATTGACGGTTTGGCTGAAGCAAACATGACTAATGACGAGGATTCAGATGAGTAAGGAAGTTGTCCGCCTCGAGGAAGAATATATTCGGTTTGACATTATCACGGCTCATCCGGCTATGTTCGAATCTGTTTTTGGGATCAGTATAATCAAGCGAGCTATCGACAAAAACGCTTGCAAAATTGTGATGCACAATCTCTATGACTATGCTCTTGATCGCTACAAGCATATTGATGATACGGCTTTCGGAGGCGACGCCGGCATGGTGATAAAATGCCAGCCAATCTTTGATTGTGTGGAGAAACTGCAAGCTGAACGAGATTATGATGAGATTATTTATATGGCTGCCGACGGCAAACCTTTTGATCAGGGAACTGCTAATGAATTGTCTCTTTTTCGCAATATTATTATAATCTGCGGTCATTATAAGGGGATTGATCAACGCGTTCGGGACGCACTTGTAACTCGAGAAATCACTATCGGTGATTATGTGTTGAGCGGCGGCGAGATACCGGCCATGGCTGTGGTTGATTCTGTTGTGCGACTGCTGCCGGATGTGCTGGGCGACGTGGAAAGCGCACTGGACGATTCATATCAAGACGGACTGCTCGAAGCTCCTGTATATACCAAACCGGCTGATTGGAGAGGGATGAAAGTTCCTGAGATTTTAACGGGCGGTCATCACAAAAAGATCAAAGAATGGCAGGATCAGCAGGCCATTGAGAAAACAGCTCGCCTTCGCCCTGATTTGCTTAAAAAACACCATCCTGAATTATTGAAGTAATTATCAATGGATTTATTATATATTATTTTTATCGCTTTTGCTCTTGCCGTTGATGCGTTTAGTTTGTCAATTGCGGCAGGCGCTTCAATGAAAAGTTGTGATCGTCGCAGCAAATTTCGTTTAAGTTTCCATGTCGGACTCTTCCATTTTATCTTGCCTGTAGCCGGATATTTTGCGGGTGCGGAGTTTGTTGAATTCATCAGCGATTACGATCACTGGATTGCATTTGGTTTGCTAAGTTTGGTTGGCGGCAAAATGATTGCTGACTCTCGAAAAGAAGAAGAGACGATCAAATATAATGATATTAGCAAGGGAATTGCTTTAATCACTGTTACATTGGCGACAAGTATAGACGCCCTCGCAGTTGGCTTTACCTATGGAATCACCAATTCTTCAGTAATTATTCCGGCGTTAATTTTTGCTTTTGTTACAGGATCTGTCACTATGACAGGAATGTATATCGGGGAAAAAATCAGTCTGAAGTTCAATAAAGCTATGCCGGCGGTCGCGGGAGTTGTTCTTATCTTGATTGGATTGCACATTGTAGCGGATCATATGCACCTTATTTGATACCGGCCGTTGAATATAACTCTGATTTGTTTTACTTAAAGATTAGCCTTTGCCGGCAAGATAGCGTATTGATTCTACCACTGAATATGGGACAGTAAATTTGCCAAAATTAGCCTGATCGTATTCGCGTGAACCGTGATAGTCGGACCCTCCTGTAGCAAGAAGCCAAAACTGAGCGGCAATTGTTTCATAATAATTCTCAAGACGATTATCATGTGAAGGGTGTATCACTTCTATCCCGTCCAATCCCATTTCGATCATTTTATACAGCATATCTTGAGCTACAACTTTCCCGGGATGAGCCAAAACAGCTACTCCGCCGCACTTGTTGATTAAATCAATAGCTTTTGAAACGGCAAAATGTTTTTTCTCACAGTATGCAGGTGATCTGTCGCCGAGATATTTATTAAATGCGTTCTTGAGGTTCTTGGAATAACCTTCTTTAACAATCACGGCTCCGATGTGCGGACGAGCTAAGGGTGCCGCTCCGGCTTGTTCTAAAACTGCGCTCATTGAGAGTTTAACTCCCATAGAATCTAATTTCCCGAGCATTTTCTCTGCCCTTAACAGGCGAACTTCTCTGAAAGATACAATGTGCTTTTTTAGGGCTTTGTTGTCAATATCAATATTGTAGCCGAGGATATGATATTCACGATCTTCGAAACAACTGAACTCAATTCCGTTGATAAAATCAATGTTATATTTGGCCTTTAATGTATGCGATTCAATACATGCTTCGACATTGTCGTGATCAGTAATACTGATTGCTTTCAATCCGGAAATTTTTGCCTTCTTGAACAATGCTTCGGGTTGAAGAATGCCGTCAGAATATACAGAGTGCATGTGCAAATCCGCACGTCCTTGCTCTTCTTCGTTTTTTAATTCTATGCTCATATAATATATAAATCCCGAAACAAAATTAATTCATAATATCTGCTTGTTCTACCTTAGAAAAGCAGTTCTCTCTCAAATCACAGATTCTTAGTCAGCAAAATATTCTTGAACTTTAGCGACTAATTCTTCAACAGGCACGATGTCTCTTTCGCCCGTGGCTCTGTTTTTCAATTCTACATTGCCGTTCTCGAAAGATTTTTTGCCGACAACTAATTGAAGAGGGAGACCGAGTAAGTCAGCGTCGTTGAATTTTACACCGGGCGATTCGTTTCTGTCGTCATATAAAACTTCGAATCCCAGGGCGCTCAGTTCGTTATAGATTTTTTCGCAACCTTCTTTAAGGTTCTCAAATTTTTGGATGTTCAAACCGATCAGATGGACATGATAGGGAGACAATGCCTTGTTCCAAACAATGCCGTTATCATCGTAATTATGCTCGATGAAACATGCCAGTACTCTTTCGACCCCGATTCCGTAGCTGCCCATAACGATTGGGTTTTCTTTGCCTTCGGAATTCAAGAAAGTCGCGCCGAGTGCTTCGGAGTATTTTGTGCCGAGTTTGAATATATGACCCAGCTCAATTGCTTTAACTACTCTCAGCGGTTCTCCGCATTTAGAGCATTTTTCCCCGGGGACTACTGAACGCAGGTCGTGATAAGCGTCTATTTTGCAGTCGCGTTTGAAATCTATATTTTTGAAATGGAAGCCGTCTTTATTCGCACCGCTGACCATTCCGCCGGCATCGAGCAATCTGTTGTCGGCAACAATTTGTATTTTTGTTTTTAAGTTTACGGGTCCGATAGATCCTGCGTTTGCTCCTGTTATTTCAGGTAATTCATCTGTATCAGCAGGACGAAGATTGTTTGTTCCGAATACGGATTCGAGTTTTGCTTCGTTGAGCTCGTCATTGCCGCGCATTAATATCAATACAGGTTTTGAATCAATCATGTATACAACTGATTTGGCGAGACGATCTTCGGGGAGCTCAAATTGCTCCTTCAGGTCATTGATAGTTTTTGCGTTCGGAGTCGCGAATTCTTCCATAGCTTCGCCTTCGAATGCACGTCCTACTGTTCCGACATCAGAAGTGGCTACTTCTGTATTGGCAGCATATCCGCAATCACAAACAGCGCAAACATCTTCACCGGCGTCAGATTCAACCATAAATTCTTGAGACTGGCGACCTCCCATAGCTCCGCTTGACGCACCGACTATGAAATACTCTAAACCGCATCTGTCAAAAATTCGTTTATATGCTTCGAAATGCTTGTCATAACTGATATCCAGTGCTTCAAAAGAAGAATCCAGAGAATAAGAATCTTTCATAATGAACTGACGTCCGCGGAGAATTCCTGATTTAGGACGGGGTTCGTTGCGGAATTTTGTCTGGATTTGATACCAAATTTGGGGCATATCACGATATGATTTGACATGCTGGCGCGCGTGAACCGTGATTATTTCTTCATGAGTCGGTGCAAGAACCAGCCCGTCACGATTTTTTATATGGAACATAACGTCGCCCATCGCCTCTACCCTGTTTGTCTGTTCCCAGATTTCTATCGGGTTAAGAGCAGGCAACAAAAATTCTTGCCCGCCGATTCCGTCAATTTCTTCTCTGAGGATTTCCATAATTTTCTTAACGACTTTATATCCCAAAGGCAGGAAAGAAAAAATTCCGGCTCCGATTTGTCTGACCATTCCGGCACGAAGAAGCATTTGATGTGAAGGGATCTGAGTTTCAGATGCCAATTCTTTCAAAGTAGGGATAAAATATTCCGACTGACGCATTAGATTCTCACTATATATTTTAATTCTTGATTTTCAAAACAAAGCAATAACCCGCAACTCTGCGAATCACTGCAAGGCAAAATTAAGCAATTTATTATACTATTTGGGTATTAAATTATAATATTAAGAAAATAGGTTTTTTTTGTTTTTTGAGCTCAGGAAGTTATATCATCGAAAAGCTTAGATATATCAACGATCCATTATTTTAATCAGCATCTTTTGCATGACGTATATGCTGTCGGTCGAGGTAGTTTTTAGAGTTTCATCAGCTTCTGCCAACGCAAAAAACGCGTTGTCAATTTCGTCGTAGCGATATTTTCTTAAGGCCGCTAAGTATTCGGGGACAAAAAAGGGCGCGACTCTGACAGCTCCTGCAATTTTGTACTGATTACTCTCATTGTATGATGCTTCGATGAGCTTCCAAAGAGTAGTGAAATATCGTGTAAGCATTGTCAGTATCAGCATTTCCTGTCGATCCGTACTCAGCATGTTTTCAAGGATATCCAATGATTTGGGGAGGTTCCTCTGCCCTATGCTTTTCTGTAGTTCAAACACATTGTGCTTACGCGAGCTGCCTACGAGTTCATTAATATCATCAACTGTGATTTCGTCTTTGTCCTTACAGAACAGCAACAATTTATCGACTTCATTGTTTAATTCTCTCAAGACCGGATTTACATGAGCGGTTAACAACTGAGCTGCTTCCGAGCTGATTTCTTTGCCGGCTTTTTTAATTTTCGCAATTGCCCAACGAGGGAAGTCTGATTCATAAACTTTGGGGAATTCTATCCATTCATATTCGCGCAAGATCTCTCCGTAAGGAAATTTCGCGTTTTTGATCGTCTTTTCCGCTTGTGACTTTTTTGAGGGATTGTTCAGTGAAACCGATAAGCCTTTCAGTTTTTCAACCGAGGCTTTGAGGATCAGCACAGTCGTTTCTGAAGGTGATTTCAGGTAAGAATTCAGAGGGGAACTTTCCTGCTTCTTTTTTGACACAACTCCGCTAAAATACTTGTGGAAGTTTTTCACTACTACAACGCGTTTGCTTGAAGTAAAAGGAAAAGATTCTGCGGCGATTATTACTTCATTGATACTTTTTTCATCAGCATCAACAAAGTCTGCATCGTAGCGTGAAACTTCATCTGGACATAGTTTTGAGATTAATGTATCATAGGCTTGGTCGAGCAGAAAATCCTCCTCGCCGTACATTAACAGGACGGGAGGCAGCTTTTCTGACTTAAAAAATTGAGATATGTTTTTTAGCATAATCTACATTAATATTTATATTTTCCGATCGCAGGCGAATAATGTTCTATTTGGGTAAACTACGACCGGGAACAACTCTTTTGGGACTGTTGACTTCGAAGCCAAGAAATCGCTGAGCTTGTTCATTGAAATTCGCGGGAAGATCGCTCACAAAAAATTCTATCTCAGGTTTTACTACATATTCATTCCGCTCTTCTTTTAACACAGAACTCTCCGCGAGCACTCTCACTGCGCTGACAGCAGCATGCTCACCTGAATCGATCAGTGTAAGTCCGGGGTATATCTCAGTCAACAGTTTCGCCAGCATAGGATAATGAGTGCAACCGAGAACAAGAGTGTCAACTCCGGTTTTGTACAAATCGTTCAGATACTCTTCGATTATCAAACGTGTCGCGTCATGCCTGATCCAGCCTTCTTCAATAATCGGCACAAAAAGCGGACAAGCTTCTGATAATACTTTTATTTTTTTTGAGTCGCTTAATTTTAAGATTTCGTTGGAATATGCCTTGCTGTTGATTGTCGCTCTTGTGCCAATCACAGCAATTTTACCATTAACGGTAGCTCTGAGAGCGGCACCGGCGGCAGGTTTAATCATTTCTATTACAGGAACATCCGAAACTGACCGAACGACATCCATGGCTACCGCAGAAACGGTGTTGCATGCCACCACGATCATTTTTACTTTTTTATCCAGCAGGAATTCCGTGCATTCCTTTGCGTATTCTTTAACAGTCTCGGCTGATTTGTTGCCGTACGGAACATGCGCGTTATCGCCGAGATAAATATATTTTTCATAAGGCATGAAGCGTACGAATTGTTTCAACACGCTGAGTCCGCCAATACCCGAATCAAATACTCCGATTGGTCTGTCTTTATTCATTGTTTTCCGTTATTAACATAGTCTCGTTTTAATTCTGACGCTAAAAATATAAAAGATAAACGATATTATCAAACAAAACCTTGAAATAAGTTGTTCAACAGGAATAATTACAACCAATAAATAATCACAAATTTCGTCCAAAACAACGCGAAAAAGAAAAATTAGAATCATAAAAACATACTATGGAAGCTCACGAATTATGACAGAAGAAAAGAAAATCGGAGAATTTGAATTTAAAGCAGAGATGAAGCAATTGCTTGATCTTATTATTCACTCTCTTTATACTAATCAGGAAATCTTCCTGCGTGAATTAATATCTAATTCATCAGATGCTTTGAATAAAATTCGTTTCCGCAGACTGACGGATTCTTCAATTATTGATCCCGAAGCGGAATTGAGAATTAATATTAGTGTTGATGAGGAAAACAATACGATTTCGATTGAAGACAGCGGACTCGGTATGACTCACGAGGACTTGATAAATCGCCTGGGAACTGTAGCGAGTTCAGGAACTCTGGAATTCCTTAAAGAAATCAAAGACAACAAGAAAACACTCGACGGATCAATGATCGGTCAGTTTGGTGTTGGTTTCTATTCCGTTTTTATGGTGACTGACGAAGTTACTGTCGAAACTCGAAGTGCGGATGCTGATTCTGAAGCATGGGTCTGGAAATCCGGCGGCGATGACAAATTCTCTGTCGAAAAGACGGATAAAGAAACTCGCGGAACAAAGATTTCATTTAAATTCAAAGAAGAAAATAAAGACCTCTGCACGCCCGATAAGATCAAAAATCTTTTAAAGAAATATTCTAATTTTGTGGATTTCCCAATTTTTGTCAACGATGAAGCTGTTGAAAGAGTAGCCGCTCTCTGGCATAAGAAAAAGGATGAGACTAAAGAAGAAGAACTTAATGAATTCTATAAATTTATCTCTAATGATTTCATGGATCCGCTCGGGCATATTCATGTATCAATCGAAGGTACGGTTAATTTCAAAGCTTTGCTGTTTATTCCCAAATCAGCTCCGCCGGCTATGTTTACACAAAATGTTGATAAGTCTTTGCATTTATATTCAAGCAAAATTTTCATTCAGGATGATTGTCAGGAGTTGTTGCCCGATTATTTGAGCTTTGTAAAAGGCATCGTGGATACAGAGGATTTGCCTTTGAATGTTTCGCGCGAAGTGACGCAGAACTCTCCGTTGCTCACAAAAATCAAAAATGTAGTAACAAGCAAATTGCTTGCTTTATTTGAAGATTGGGCTGAGAACGATGTTGAGAAATTTAACACTGTATTGAAAGAATTTGGTCCGATTTTCAAATCCGGCGTAAACAGTGATTTCGCCAACCGAGACAAGATCATTGATCTGCTTCGCTTTGAGACTTCAGCCAAAGAAAAAGGCGAACTTGTTTCATTGAAAGACTATGTTTCAAGAATGGGCGAAGAACAAAAAGAAATATATTATATTTCCGGGGAACATCGCAATTTAATTGAGAAGAATCCCAACTTGGAATATTTCAAAAACAAAGACATTGAGATTATCTACCTCATAGATCCGGTCGATATTTTCACATTCCCCTACATAAAAGAATATGATTCGAAACCTTTGACAGCAGTAGAAAAAGCTGACATCAAAAATGACGATAAAGACAGTAAAGACGACGCGCTTGATAAAGACGCTACTCGTTTTACGCTCGAAGCATTCAAAAAAGTCTTGGGTGACAAAGTTGAGGATGTTATTGAATCCAACCGCTTGGTTGATTCTCCTGTGACACTTGTTATCGGTAAAGAGGGAATGGATGCCCAGATGGAAAAAATGATGAGTATTATGGATAAGAATTTCAAAGGTTCAAAACGAATTCTTGAGATCAACACTTCTCATACACTGATAAAGAATCTGTCGCGCATCAATATGGATAACAGCGATGACGCTGTGTTTGAAAACTCAGTCAATCAATTGTTCGAAGGAGCTTTGTTGATCGAGGGACAGATGAAATCACCTGCTGATTTCGTAAAAAGAATGAACGACTTTATGTTGAAAGCAACAGAAAAGTAGGAATTGTGTTTATTGACATCCGATGAAGAACCACACCTTTCAGAAAAACAAACCTTCCGAGGGTTTCTTTACCCTCGGAAGGTTTCTTAAAGCGGAAAAATCCTATCTACGGCAAAAAAAACATCTTCGCAACCGACTAAATGTGAAAGGAAAGTCCTATTTCTTGACTTTAAGATATCTGCTCACATCCGGGACAAGACTCGTGCTGTCAGTAGCCGCGAAATTCATATCCAGCAAGACCATTTCAATTTGATATTCATTGAAGTCGTAATAAAAATAAATAAAACCATAAGTTTCGCTAAAATAATATTTGCCTCGGAATTTCCCATATTCGCTTTCTCCAACCAAGTTAAGCACCCAGCTAGAATCGCTGACAGCAGAATTTGAATAGTAAATTTTGTCCCCGGTAGTGATAGTTCCTCTTGCGGTTTTTCCTTCCATCTCTCCCCATCCGGCATGTGGTGTTGATTCCCAATCAATTACTTGCCCCTTGATAATGGGATAATAAACATTAGGAGGCGGAATCATTCTCGTGAGATAAAAATAGTCATTACTTGATGTTAAAGCAGGAAACGATATTTGTTCTTTCATAAACAGATTTCCCTTTCTGTCAATGAACGGTGCTTTAGTAGTAATTTTTGCAATCGCGCCCTTAGG
>JAQIDA010000139.1 GCA_027858275.1 Candidatus Kapaibacterium sp.
TTTTTGAAAAGAAATCACAACTTGAAAACGACCTGAATCTTATCACAAATTTCGACGCTGAAATTACAGGACTCAAAAAAAGAATCCGTACACAGAAAACAATAGCCGGAAAAACTGCCGGAAGCATTTCAAAAACAAGGCATTCAACCGCTAATTCATTTGAGAAGAACATAGTTAATTCATTAGAAACTATGGGTGTTGACAATTCTATATTCAAAGTTGATTTTGCTTTACGATTAGCCGCGGACAATGACAACAATCAAATTAGTGTTGTATTCAACAACAGAGAGTATTTGGCAGACAGCAGTGGCATTGATCAAATTGAATTTCTGATTTCGACGAATAAAGGGGAGATGCCAAAGCCATTAGCGGAGACAGCATCCGGCGGAGAAATTTCCCGAGTAATGCTGGCAGTAAAAAGTATCGCAGCGGAATCTGACAATCTGCCTATGTTGGTATTTGATGAAATAGACAAGGGCATTAGCGGACATATAGCCCAAAAAGTAGGCGCTGTGATGAAGAATCTTGCTAAGAACCATCAGATCATAGCGATAACCCATCTGCCGCAAATTGCAGCACTCGGCGATAAGAATATTTACGTTGAAAAACATGAAGGTGCCGAAAGAACTACTGCTTCTGCTGTAACTCTTGATGAATCATCAAAATTGAGGGAAATTGCTAAGATGTTAAGTGGTGAGACGATAAGCGACGCTGCTATTGAGAGCGCGACGGAATTGACAAGATTTACTCCCTAATAAAAAAGCCCCCGAATAAATCCGGAGGCTGATATCATACTGATTATCATCAATTTATTATCTTATTCTGCTTCTTCTTTCCTAAAATAAATCCGACCCTTTTTAAAAGCGTCAATGCTGATCCACACAACTGAAATCGCTGTGGATAATAATATCGAAAGAATTAACATCATCTTACGACTCGGAGACGAACGTCTGACAGGGGGAACGGCAGCGTCAAGAACCTGTACTGTCGGGATATCACTTTCTTCCTGGATAGCGTGCTGATATTTCTGAGTTTCCAAGTAAAGAATCACTTGCACAAGAATTTTCTGATCACGAACTAAGTTTGTGTATTGTCTGATCAACGCAGGGACTTTTTCGACAGGAATAGAAAGAGCATCAGACTCTGTCATGCCGCCCTGTTGAGCCTTATTATACTGATTGCGCAATGATTCTACTCGGCTGCTGTATGCTCTTGCTTTGGGAGCGTCGGAGTTCATATCCTGCATGATAAAATTCAGTTCCGCCTCAGCAAGGAAGAGTTCTTTGCCGATATTGACAGTCTGACCGAGCAGAGCTTCAGTTTGCTGCTCGATTTCAAAAACATTCTTATCTTTACTGAATTTTTCCATTTCGGCATCTACTGAATCCAAATCACCACGAGTCTTCGCCAAAATTTTACTGACAAATTTTCTCTTTTTAGATGCTTTTGAGTGGCTTTTTTTCCGAGTAATATTATTCAATCCGTCAACAGCTGTATTGATGACTTCAGCAACAAGATTAGAGGCTGCTTTAACATCTTCATCGTTAGGAAGCCAAACGGTTCCTGTAGCTGCTTGAACTATTATCAATCCGCTCTTGTTAATATCAACTTCGAGCATTTTTCGAATTCTGTCGTATAAATCTTCAATTTCATCAGCTTGATATTGCGGGAAATCTTCAATATTAGTATTATCAACGATGTATTTAGCTACTTCGCGGCTGGTCAGCAAATCTGAATACAGATAACCCTTGCTTGACTGACCAAGTCCGCCCAGGGATATCCCGCCTGAAAGGGAAGTGAGGAAGCTTGAAAGTCCGCCTCTGCCTTCTCCTTCATCAGGAGGTAAGATAGTAGATTCCGCTTCAAATTCCTTTGGCAGGAAGAATGAAATCGCTATTACCACAGCAGAAAAGATCGTAACAAAAGAGAAGATGAATTTTTTTCGAACTGTACATAATTTTAATATGCCGGCTCCTGAAAATTCTTCTTTGCTGATATTATTATTATTCATATTGATTTCTTAATCTAAAACATTATCTTTTAATGGAGTAATACCTTGATATTATTTGCTCTGTGCCATAATCGCGATTACAACACCGATAATCGTAACAAATTGAGCAGCTATAGTTAAACTTTGCATGAAAATTTCACCGAAAGACAGCTCCTTAACAGGCGGAACAAGTATATTATCACCGGGTTCAAGAATATAATTCATATCCTCAGCCAAATAAAGCTCCCCTCTTTTCTTGACGATCATTGTTTCGCCGTCGTCAGCACGAGATCCGTATCCTCCCGCGAGTTGGATATAATCCAAATACGTATAGCCTTTTTTATAAACTACGAGGCCGGGATTATTAACACGTCCCTGCACATTAATAAACAATTTTTTCTGAGGTACAAAAATTGAGTCTTTGTTAATGAGGACAATGTTGTCATCACTGGATTCATCATCCATAATCTTCCTGAAATCAATCGCCATAACGCCTTTTTGCTCATTAATTCGGGCTTGGAAATAACGACGTTCATTCTCGGACATTTCTGACAAACTAGTCTTTTTCAGACGTTCCAATTCTCTGTCGATCTTTGTCATTTCTTCTTGGCGAATGAGAATAGCTCCCTCGAGAGAGCCTTTGTCATTCAGGCCTCCGGCGCGTTTTAATATATCAGACACTCGCAAATTATCTTCATTCAAAGGATATTTACCTTGAAAATTAACCTGCCCTTTGACTGCTACTGATTTTGGAACAAGCCAATCTCTGATTCTTCTGATATATATTCGGTCGCCTGATTGTAATCTGAAGTCACCGGTAAGAGCAGTATGATTATTCAAATTACCGCGCCAAGAATTGATATTTATAAACCACCTGCCGGATGTGCCTCCGGTTGACATTCCTCGCACAACTTCAACAGAATCCAAAAAAGATGACGCTAAAAAACCGTGGGCGAATTTGATGAGTGTTGACAATGAATCTCCTTCAACAAACTCAAATAATCCGGGAGAAGGGACTTCACCCCGAATTTCGATACTGTTTACATCATTGCTCGGAGGAATAATCACATGATCGCCGCCGAGAACGGTGGGATTCGCGTCTTTCTCTCCTATGTAGTTGAATCGAACAAGATCAACAGGAACATTTTCGCCTGTTGCCGCTCTGAGTAACGTTATTGATCTGATTGAAGCGTCATATTGCAATCCGCCCGCTCGTTCAATAATTTCCGAGACTCTGTCAACTGCCGTTGCCGGAACTATTGCGGGTCTGCTCACAGCACCGCTGACAGTGACTTTGAACATTCGTAATTTTTTCAGAACTACGAATACTTCTACATACGATTTATATATTCGAGCTGCTCGTTTGGAAATAATTATTTCAGCGTCAGCAAGAGTTTTGCCCTTCAGATTCACAACGCCAATCTCCGGTATCAACATTTTGCCGTCAGGGGAGACCACACATTTTGAAGTTTTGTATTTTGTTGAAAGCACTGATACTGTGAGAATATCGTTCGGACCGAGAATATATTCAGCCGGATCAATTTCTCTTTCCATCAAACCTGCAGTTTCGTCAGCAATTTCTTTTGCTGTCTTGCCGCCCAACGAATCTATTTCTCCCTTTTTCGCGCCGGTAAGAAAACGATTATCAATGTAATTCTCATCCTGCGCCGTCAGAATGCCGGACGCGCTGATAAAGAAAATTGCCATTAACAACAATAACGATTTTTTCCCGAAAATGATATTAATCATATATACATTTATTTTGTTTATAATAACCACAGTACAAAGATAATCAAATTTCGATAATCCTACTATGTATTTTAAGAGTCGCATAAAAGCTTAAATATCACGGATACTAATAAAAGCAGCCATTCTGCCCGATTTCTTACCGTCCCGCCTGAATGAATGGTAATCAGTATCTGATATTGTACACACATCCGAGACTTCAATATTGTCCGAATTTATTTCGGATTGGATTAATTGATTCTTGATTTCTTTATGATTATCAAAGTAATATTTGCCGTCTGATTGGATTACAGAATCAGGAAAATACTCTTTGAACTCTTGCCCGGTCTCGTACTTCTTGACTGAAGCGCAAGGAGACAGATACACTTTTATGTCTTTCGGATCGCTTCCGAATTCATGCGTCATCATAGCAATAGCTTTGGAACTGATATTTAATTTCGTGCCTCTCCACCCGGAATGAACAGCTCCCACAGCATCGTTCACCGGATCGTGGAACAACACAGCGCAACAATCAGCTATGTTTATATTAAGAACAATCCCCTTAATATTCGAGATCATTCCGTCCCGCTCAACCATTTGGTAATTATCCGTAATTATATCAATTCTGTCCTCGTGAACCTGTTTTTGGAAAATACATTTCTCAAGTGGGAGGGAAAGCTTATCAGCAAGAATTTGTTTGTGTTTAACAATTTCGGCGGCTGAGATGATTTCTGTCGGGAATATATTGAATCCGATTTCCGGAAACAATCGAAGATTTCGGCGAGTGACTCCGCTGATTATTTTTTTGTTTTGAAAAATATCCGGAGTAGTTATTTCAATTATTGGGTTCATTGAAAAATATCGCTGTATATCAATAATTTTCAGCTCGCCGAGGAGCTTTTATTTTTCTGAAACGTCGTACAAGAGCGTGATTTATTGCTCAATGAGGAATATCAGAGTTGAAAATGTCGCGATTCCTATGACGAATCTGAACAGAAATTTTCTTGTATTGTCGGAAGTCAGAACATAAGCGCTGATCAAAGATAAGATTATCGACAGAAGAATTGTTGATTCTCCTTTGATATATCCAAACTCAAATTGAGCTATATATTGATTGATTTGAAGAGAAATATCAACAAGAAAATCTCCTGCCTTTGCGTAGTACACTGCAAAATTCGTATTAACAAAAGAAATCACGAGGCTTATTTGTGCGAATATCATTCCGAGGCACATCAAAGGAACTAACACGGTATTAACAAGATACGACGACATGGACAGCACTCCGAAATGATAAGCCACAATCGGAGCGACTCCAAGTGTGGCGGAAGCAGTGACGGCAACGGATGAACTCAAGAATTCAGTAAACATATTTTCATGTCTTAAAACAGATAAAATGTTTTTCCGAGCCGGTGAATAGAAAAGCCCGATTCCGGTTACAGCCGCAAGTGACATATGAAAACCGACGGAATATATCATTTGAGGCGAGAATATCAGCAGAAGAACAGTCAAAAACGCAAGTGAGTTAATCAAATAAAACTCACGCTGATGCAGCTTCAACCAATAATATAATATTATCATAATCCCGGCACGTAGAGCTGAAGCGTGCATACCCGTCAGAAATACAAATGCGATTATTAATACAGTCAGCAGGATAAATTTCAAATATTTCCGCTTGATAAATCCCAGGAATAGATTGAGAGCAAAGGCGATTATCCCAACGTGTAATCCGCTTATCGCCAGCAAGTGAGCGGTTCCTGTCAGATTGAAATCTTGTCTCGTCTCATAAGGAATTTCGCTTTTATCACCTGTTATCATAGCGATAATAATCGGAGCTGTTTGCGCTGAATAAAGCCTGTGGATCTTTTCTTTGATTGTTGATCTGACGATAGATTTATAATAATTTATTCCCTTGGGAGCAGACAAAACGCTGAATTGATTCGCATAAGCGCGAGCGTAAAAACTTATTCCGATTGAAACCGCGTAATCTCGTTCCGGGAATCCGCTGTCTGTCATTTTTCGGGGGATTCTCGCTTTAACAATCGCTGCTATTTTTGATCCCGGAATTAAATCAATTTTGTATTTATCGAGACCGTATATATCGACAAATAAATCAACATCCTTAATGGGGATCATATTTTTAGCGTCCAACTTGCCTTTTATTCTGATTCTGTAATGCGAACTGTCATAACTCCTCACAAGATCAATAATTTCGCCGTCAACGAGTGCTTTGAATTCATGAAGATTCTGATTGGGATAGACAGAAAATGGGGCAGAGGCTTGTGTATAAACAAAGAATCCGATAACGATAGAAGCAATAAGAACGGCAAGCTGCTTTTGCTTGAGCAAAAGACCGACAATCAAAGTAATTAATAATCCACCTGTGACAATATAAAATACATTGTCGCGCAAATCAAAACAATAGGCAAGAAGAATACCTGCAAC
>JAQIDA010000256.1 GCA_027858275.1 Candidatus Kapaibacterium sp.
GCTCATAAGTTCATCGCCGGACATCGCCCGAGGATTGTCGGGTGAGCAGACAAACAATTTGCCGCAAATCGGACGTATCAGCCTCAACATTGAACTGACATCCTTGTCCTTCATCAGACCTAATACGATATTGATCTTATCTGATTTTATATCTGAGGCTTGCAAAGTCTCAACCAAAGCCCTGACGGCAGCGGTATTGTGAGCGGCGTCGATTATCAGAGGCGGATTCTCTCGAATTAATTCAATCCGCGACTGCAGTCCGCAATTCTTTTTTACATTTTTTATTCCGCGGCGAATTATATCTTCGCTGATGGTATATTTGTTTTCAGTTAAATTAAATATACCGCTTAATTGCTCAGCGGCAGCAATCGCGGCGAGAGCGTTGTCGATTTGATGCTTGCCCGGCAGTCCGATTGATAAATTATGATATGTCCGGTTGGCAGTTTTAACATCAGCGATCATTTCCAATTTGTCAGTATATCTTACAATTTTTCCGGAACAATCATCAGGAATATATCTGAAATCAGAGCTCTTTTCATCTGCCTGAGTTTTAAGCACTCCGACAACTTCGTTTGTATTTCGCGCGACAATAATCGGAGTATCTTGTTTAATAATCCCGGCTTTTTCAAAGGCAATCGCTTCAATATTATCGCCGAGATATTCTTGGTGATCCATATCAACATTCGTGATGACAGAAAGTAGGGGAGAGAGTATGTTCGTCGAATCGAATCGACCACCCATGCCGGCTTCAACAACCGCAATATCGACATTATTATCGGCAAAGTATTTGAAGGCGAGAACAGTTGTTATCTCTAAAAAAGTGCCGCCGATCTTTTCCGATTCAGGCATTAATTTTTCTGCAAGCGCGACGATGTCTTCGTCGGATATTTCCTGACCGTCAATTTTTACTCTCTCGTTGAATCTCAGAATATGAGGTGATGTATAAAGTCCGGTTTTATATCCCGCTTCAGACAGTATCGAAGCGATCATTGAGCAAACAGAGCCCTTGCCGTTTGTCCCCGCGACGTGTATAGCAGGGAATTTTGTGTGAGGACTCCCGCAGAATTCCGACAAGGCAAGAGTACGATCAAGCCCGGGTTTGATCCCAAAGCGAAGCATCCCGAATAATTTATCGAGAATTCCATCAAGTTTGTTCTTTGTCTCATCTTTTTTCATGTTTCAAAATTACGGAATAATATGAAGAATGAGAGGATAATATTTTAAGGACTCGTAATAATTCAAAGGGGGGGGGATCCGACAGAATTTACTCAAACGGGGCAGACTATCAATAAATAATTTCAACATTTTTCAATAACCGCTTAAGTCTTTCTATATTCTCAGGAGGTATAGGATTGTTTTCTATTGAAAGATATTTTAACTTCTTGAGCTTAGCTATTGAATCGGGTATATGTTTGATCCTATTATCTGAAAGACTCAAATAATCAATATTAGTAATTTCATAAATACAATCGGGTATTTCCTCAAGATTGTTATTATCCAACACTAAAGTTTCCAATTTTGTTAATTGACCTATAGAGGAATCAATAGATGTAATATTATTATTGCTCAGCCATAATGAACGAAGATTGTTGAGGTGCGATATTGATTTCGGAATATTATTCAATTTACAAAACATAATATCAAGTGTTTTTATAAATTGATTATTTATCGATTCAAAAATATCGTTTAGATTTAGATCAGGTATTTCGATTAATTCAATATCTCTAAGTTGATTTGAAGAAAATATATTGTTGGAAATATTTTTTATTCCCGGGCCCTGTATGCATAGATAATTCAAAGAGTTGTTTCTGTTTATGCGATATGATATTGAATCCAATTTGCAGAATTCAATATACAAAAATTTTACTTTGTTTGAATTGTACAAGAATTCAGGATTAATATCAAAGTTGCAATGTCCGACATATAATGAATAAACGCTGTCACTAAGTTGAAAATTTACATTGGAAGAGTCGAAAGGAATACCTGAAAGTGCAATACTCTTTATTGATTCGCTTTCACACAAACGATCCAAAATACAAATATTTGATGATTCATACGCTACTAATATTAAGTCTTCAATGCTTTTGCTATGTAGAATGGTGTCCGGTAGTGAATCAAAGCAACCGATATGGAGATATAGGTATGTAACATCTTGAAGTAATGAATCAATGCTTATATCCTTAGGACAATCCGGGAAAATTAATTCCTTAGAGTTAGGGTAGTTTCGTAATAAATAATCCGTTTTATCTTGGCTAATTGCTGTTGAAGAGACAATCAACATTAAGTATATAATTGTGCTCAACGTTCTAATATTATTCTTCATCAATATTCCCTCTTCCTTTAAGAATCGCAGCTTAGTTTACTCTGCAAAAAAAATCTTGACCCTAGAACCCTACTCAATCCACTTAGCTTTTCTTATCATAGACTTCTGTCTGTCAGAAAGATCAGATGTTACTAATATTTTTTGCAGGATTAATTTCTTCTCTGTCTGCTGTGCAAAAAATTTGATCGCGGCAACAGCAGTATTTCCCACTTTTCGATTTCGAGAAGTTGAGGCTTCTAAGATATGATATGCTGAGGCTTCCGTCAGATAGTTCTGAGCTTTCAATATGTTGATTGCATTCATTCGAGTTTCAAACTCGAAGCTCAGGCTCGCGTAATCCTCAATCATAATAAAATATTCGTCTTTGCCGAGTTCTACAGCAATTTTGAGCCATGCCATGCGAATGTTCAAACCTCTCCATCCGAGCAGGTCTTTTGTATGCTCAAGATAACTGTTTGCTTTGCCGGGGAAGGAATGACACAGCAACTCAAGCGCTGCCGAGACATTCGGATAAGAAATATCAGTCAGCAGTTTTTCTGCATCAAATATCAAATCCGGTCCGATCCGACCTGCTTTTTCAGCTGCCTCTTGCCTCACTCGCGGGTCGGAGTCATTGAATGCCAAGCGCAAGATATCTTCGTAATCCTTTTTACCCTCTTGATACTCTGAGTATTCATCGCCAAAGACGACATCCCCGTGACAATAATCAGAATTATCTTTTTTCAATGCCTTAATACGAGCTGAAACGGTCTGAGATACGAGTTCTTTTTTCAGCAAATAGTATTTTTCATTGAGCATTATCTTCTTAAAGAGTTCAATTTTGTCTTTGAACGGATACTTTTCCAAAGCAACAAGAGCGTCATACCTGTCGATCATATTTTCGGCTTTGATGACTTGCGCGGACAATTCATCGAATGATTTATCGAATTCAACAGTTTTCATAACGCGTCTGCCGGGATCGAATAAAGTGTAATCAATCTCGATATTTTTCTTGTTGGGGATTTTTACGACAGTATATTGATCTTCGACAAAGGTCCGGACCCTATCGAAACTACCGTCTTTATAATGAACTTCAAAAACTATCGGCATTTTGAATAATCCGACAAATTCATTTTGCTTATGAGTTTGCTCAACATGGAAAAATGTAGATCTGATCAGCTTATTGTCAGATGATTCCACAGTACGAACTTTATAATGTGGCTCGCCGCCTTTGTAGAGCCACTCATCAAAAAACCATGTTATGTCTCTTCCGGTAACATCGAATACAGCTGAAGTGAAGTCTGTTGATTCAACGTAATCCAAATGATTCTTCTCGTAATAATGTTTAATTACGGCACGGAATTCCTGATCTCCGAGAACGTCTCGCAACATATCCATAACGAGCGAACCCTTTTGATACCAGCGAGGAGAGCCTGCGCGCGAAGAGCCTAAAGGATAATCATTGCGCTTGGACAAAGTGAAAGCTCTGTCTTGTTCTTTCCGTCGATCATCCTGATAATAGTCGTCGCCGAAGATACTGCGCTCAAATACTTTTGCGAAGTAAGTGGCGAAGCTCTCTGTGAGCCATACATTTTTCTGAACTTCGTGAGACAGGCAGTTTCCGAACCACTGATGAGCGAGTTCGTGAGCATTAACGTTTATATAATTTCTCTGCCAATAAGCGTGCTTGTCGATGTGCATAAAATCGCCGAACACCGTCGAAGTGGTTGTTTCCATCGCTCCGTACATATAGTCACAAAGGGGAGCCTGTCGGTAAAGTTCATAAGGATAGGCCGCGCCGAATTCGTCCTCGAAAAAGTCAATCATTTCCGTTGAATATTCATAAGTCGCGTCAAATCGATCTTCATATTCGGGATAATACCAAAGCTCTTCGCTCAGTCCGCTTTTTGTTTTCAGAGTTTTGTATTCATACTTGCCGATCACCAGTGCGGTGGAGAAGTATGGGTGACGCGTTTTCATTTGATAATGCCAAATTTTGTCCCCGTCGTCAGTATCTTCGACATCAACTCGGATGCCGTTAGTCATCACTTTGTAGTCTTTGTCGAATTTAATATAGAAATCAGTCAGAACGAGATCTTGCGCAGTAGGCAACCATCCGTCAGGGCGGTGAGCCCATATTTGTTTGCGATGTCTGTTTGTAGTATCATTCCAGCCGACGAAGAATATTCCGCCCTGTTCGGGAACTACGCTATATTCAAACTCAATTTTATATTTATCTCCGAATTTCAAAGATTCTTCAAAGAAAACAACGATATTATTTCCGACAAAGTGATTACGCGCGTCCTTATTATTGATTTTAACGGATGAGAACTCAAAATCGGGAGCGTAGAAGATTACAGAATCCCCGTCACTCCGCCGCGAAACAGTCTTAAATATCGTATGAGCTGACACTTTATGTTTGAATGGTTCGAATTCCACATGGGCTTCGATATGGATAATATCAACGATATGCTCCGGTGGCTTAGATTTGTCGAACATATAAGCAATATGCTCATCGCCGGCGGTTGAAGTATATAACAAGCTGAGAAAAAACAGAAAAAACGAGTATATAAAACGCATGATTAGCCTTGAATTATTATTTCAACAGAATATTCTAAAGAAGATTTTACTTAGTTGTGACCGGTTTGTTTGAGTACAATTTCATCATTACTGATTTGTTGAATTTAGTGATTGTATGATGATAGTAACCGGCAAAATTGCGAGAGACTTCATCTAAATTTTCAAAAAAGTCATTCCATTCTGCCAGAACCGCGTCTTTGGGACGAAACATCATCTCAACGGTAACCATCGAGCATCTACTGATAAGATCCTTTTCGTCAGAAGCCTCCCAGCGATTTTTATAGATTTTGTACATCTTCTTGAAAACATCATCTGATTCATCTGCTTGGTTATTGTGATAATAACATACGCCCAGTCGGATTAATGCTTTCATATTTTCCGGATGTGCTTCCAAAAGCTTTTTATATGTTTCAATGGCTTCATCAAGTCGCATCAGAGATTCAAAAAACCGAGCTTTGATAAGATATGCGTGCGGGCATCCGGGTAAGATGTTAATCAATGAATCGATCTCAGCTTGCAATATATCATCCGGGATTGTCTTTGAATAGTTTTCCCTGAGTTTAATTGTTACGGCTTTATAGCCGGCGTACAAGTTCGTGTCACAAAAAGAGCGATAGTCCGAATGTTTCAGATAATAGTTTGTAGATGCTGCTTGAAAATCAATTGCTTCATTCTCCTGAGCAGAAGCGGCTGAATTAAAAAAAATTATTGCCGCGGCTATAAATAATATAATATTGATTTTGTTCATGTTGATCCCGAGTTGTTATAATCATAAAACATAGTATGCACTTGCCAATATGACGGGAGATTGACAGAATTAATTTGAATTTTATGCTCCCGGGAGATACAAACTGACAACAGTGCCTTTGCCCGAAGTGCTTGCAACTTCAATCTTCCCGCCGTTGCGTTCAATAAGTTCTTTGCAAATAATCAATCCGAGACCCGACCCAATTTCATTCGATGTACCGACTGCCGCGTACTTGCTGTCGATTTTGAACAGGCGTTTAAGGTTTTCAGAAGAGATCCCGATTCCTGTATCTCGAATCTTGATTTTGACGAATGAGTTTTCTGCTGATGCAGTACAAAAAATCATACCCTTAGGCGGAGTGAATTTGACAGCATTGGAGAGGATATTTCTTATTACAATATCAAGCATGTTTTTATCGGCAATTATCCTAATATCTTCAGAAAAATTCACAAGAATACTAATGCCTTTTAATTCTGCGTTCGTTTCAGTCTTGTTTAAATAGTCCTGAAAAAAACGATTTATGTTAATCGTTTCCGGGTTGAAGCTAATGTTGTCAATTTGTGTCCTCGACCATGTAAGGAGATTTTCAAGCAAATTGCCTACGATGTTGATTTCGGAGTCGAGCAAACCGATACGCTTGTTGATACTTTCATAATCATTTAAGTCTATATACTTCATCAACAATTCAGCAGAATCGGCAAGAGCCGCAAACGGGACCTTCAAATCATCAGCGATAATTGAGAAGAACTTATTCTTATCAGCGTTGATTCCGCGCAGACGGTTTTCAATAAGCAATCGCTCCTCATTCTCCGCTTCCAGTTTACTCAATGTAGCTTTAAGCTCGTCAGATCGTTCCCGGACCTTTGCCTCAAGCATCAAGTTCAGCACAACAATTTCATTTTCAGCTTTTTTCAATTCTGTAATATCGCGAGCAACAAATATGGCGCGGCCGTCACCTAAGGGCGCAATGAGTGCATTGTACCACAGTTGCTCATCATTAGGGGAGATAGAATAGATAATGTTTTGAACAGAATGCTCATCAATACATGTCTGAATGGATTCAATAACAATCTTCATATCATCATCAGGGAAGAGCTCTTCAATTCTTTTGCCGAGCAATTGTTCTGCGGGCAACAATAATTGCTCATTGTTGGTCGGAGCGACTTTCAGGAAAACCGTTTCTCTGTCAAAAACAAAGATTTTGTCATTCATTACCGCGAAAACAGAGGCAAGTTCGTTTTTATTGGCGCTAAGTTTGGTTGCAAATTCAATTTTGGATTTAATTACAGCAGCCAGATGTGCATTGGATTCACCCAACTCTACAGTCCTTCGTTCGACTTCTAACAGCAACTTTTCGTTTGAGCGTTTTTTGAATATATATCCTAAAATCACGGAAAGAATAATTAGCAGCATAATAATCAGAATCGAAAGATACATATAAGTTTCGAATTGTTTTTCCCTGATTAGCACCAGTTTTTCTTTTTCTCTAATCTGATCTTCGAATTGAATTCTAAGCTTTTGAATAGATCTGTCTTCAATCCCTGCTCGGATTTTATATTTTGCATCATTAAATTTAATCCTATAATCAAGAGCTGTCTGAAAATGACCTTCTGCCTCAGCAACTTTTGACAACATCATATAATTGCGAGACATATAATATTGGTGGTTAATATTTATTGTGATAGTCAGAGCGTCATTCAGATAATATTTTGCTGAATCATATTTTTTAATTTGAATATACAAATCTGCAATATTAGTCATAGAGCTGCTGACAAGTCTATTGTCACCAAATTCTTTTCGTATATTAAGTGCTTTGAAATTATACAGAAAGTTTTTTTCAATATCGCCTTTTATGTCGTAGACGTGGGCAAGAAGAGTATAAATATCTCCGATATGGATTACGATATTTTCCCTGTAAGCAATGTTGATAGCTTTTTCATAATAGTTAATAGCTTGTTCATATTCCTTCTTGTCCAAATAACAAATACCAATTGTCTGATTGACTCTAATTAAAACTTCAATATTATTTGATTGAATCGCAACTTGTTCTGCTTCTTTCAGATGTTGCAAAGCTGAATCAAATTCCTTGTTGCTTGATAAAATAAGGGCGAATCTAATATGCGCCTCCGCAAGTTCTTTACTGTTTGTGCAGGTTTCCAAATAAGAGATGCCTTTGAGTATATATTTTCTTGCTGTATCAAAATCATTAACTAATCTAAAGAGCCAGCCAATTTGAGAATATAATATTGCGCTGTTTTCGTTGTCATTCAAACTATGATAAATATCCAAAGAACTGAAATATTTTTGTATTGCGTTGGCGTATTGATATTTATCAAGGAACATATCAGCATAAATTCTGTAGGTTTTAGCAACTCCAATTGGATTCTCATCCATATTATAAAGCTCTATAGCCCGATCGTAATAATAAACAGCACTGTCTATGTTGCCTGATTTATGAAAAGCCGTAGCCAGGTTCGAACATGAGTGAGCCTGACCTTTCAAATATCCCATCTTTATTGAAACAGCATAAGCTTCC
>JAQIDA010000141.1 GCA_027858275.1 Candidatus Kapaibacterium sp.
AAACGGCAGAGGTGGGGAGGGTGTTCCGGAATTTGCACTTGAAGATAAAAGTGACAGCTTAGAGCTCGGGACAAACCCAAATTAAGATTTTTTGAATGGTAGCTGCAGAGCTGACGACACAATTGTCGTAAGGACTTACCAGACCAATCATTACGCGATCCATACAGGTTCAACCTAAAAAAGCCGTCGAAAATAAATTCGGCGGCTTTTAAATTTATTAAGAAACAGGAATAAGATTATTCCGTGCCTTCTTCTTTTGCCGGTGCAGGAACTTCAGCAGGAGCAGTTTCGGGAACCTGAACAGGCATCTGACCTGCGGAAGGAACCGGAACGTGAGCTGCAGGAGCATCTACATTTTCAATAGCTGCTTTTTGCACATCGGGTGTATCATCAAAATATTGAATGATGAAATTTGTCGCTAAAACCAACACAGCTATAATAGCAAAAAGCCATTTTGTGATTTTGCCGAGCAAATCAGTCGCTTTTTGCATACCGAATGCAGAACCGATCTGTGAGCTTAATCCGCCAAAAGTTGCTGTTAAATCACCTTTGCCGGGCTGGAGCAATACCGCGCCGATAAGTAAAAGTGAGCAAATCATGATTATTATTGTTAAAACCGTTTCCATCGTACCATCCTAAAAAATAAATTATCCCATAATTCAGAACGACAAAGTTAGGGAATTATATCGTATATTTCAAGTATTATTTTGAATAATCACAAAATATCCGAACAGACTTCCTCTATTACTTTTTATCTAACTTTTCATATAAGTTAGCATTGTGAGCGGCAATAGAGATATATGCGGCGATGTTGTGCAGGAAATCGCGATGATGTTTCATAAACCAATTTTCCTTTTTATTTTCCAAGCATATAATCGCGAACACTCTCTCTTCCAAGGTAATGGGTAAATATACCAATGATTTTGTAGTAGGGGCCAGACCTTCAATCGGGCCAATACCTTTTAACATCGGGAAGTCAGCGGCTATCTCAGAATTTTGCACTCCTGTATCATTAATAATAATCTCAATATTATTCATAACGGCGATAACATCGGGACGATTATTATTATTCATATCAACAGAGAATTGTGCTTTCTTCTCCGAGTTTTCAATGATGAGTTTATAATCGATTGTAGATTTTTTTGGATTATATAAGCCAAATGAGAAAGTTGAAACATCAATCAGCTCTCGCAAATGTTCATAGAGCAAATGATATAAGTCTTCAAATTTCATTGATGATATTAAATATTTTCCAATTTCCCCAAGCACAAGGATGTTATCTAATGATTCATTTAAATTCTCATTGGCTGCGGCAAGCTCTTTGTTTTTCTCGCTCACATCATGTTGGTGTTCTATGATTTTCTCTTCGGATTGTTGCAGCTTATCAAGCATTTGATTGAATGCTCTGCCGAGCTCACCGAGATCATCGTCTGCCTCTGTATCGATACGCTTCCCAAAATTACCGGCAGCAATTTCGAGAGCTACTTGCCTGAGATGGACCAAGGGGCCGGTAATAGCTCGCCCGAGAAATATTATCACAAATAAGGAACTCAACACTGATATGGCCGCGACTTTAGTTATAATCGATTTCATCCAAAGTGCATCTTCAGATTTATCGTGAATCATAATTTTGATTTCATTACTCAAAAGCCGTTCTAAATTAGAGGCCTCATTGTTATACTTTTTAATTTCCGCCGATGTCGCGTCTTTGGTCAAGTGCACCGTTCTTTCAAAATTCTTCATGTACTTGTGTTCGATTTTCTTGAATTCAACCATTTTTTCTGAATCAAAACCTTCAGAAGCTGAATCACAAGCTCGCATATTTTGCATAAAAGAGGCATAGATTGAGTCATCAAAATCTTGCATAAATTCGTATCTGAGCTTAAACGAATCATACAATAATGATTCTACATCGCGCAGACTGTTACGCTTGTCAAATACATTAAACGTCAAAAAAGCGATAACAACGATCATTGTCATTATCATCACAAGAATCGATGCTAAAATTAGAAATTTTCCGTATAGTGTGTGTGTACCTAAATTTTTCATAACGAGTCCTTAATTTTAGTTTGCTGCCCGATTGATTCAATTCCCTAATATCCGGGATCAAACATACAGCTACTTACGTTTGATTTTGACAAGACAGTCCCAAACAGGGTTTTCAAGAAAGTTGAAAATTAGAATCGATTCCCGTTCAAAAACCGGCGAGAGTTTAAAAATGTTATCAAAAAGATGAATATCTTCCGCTACTCGATCCAAGTCTCAATATATCGTAATTTTAAACCATTTTCAAATATTTTTATTGAAATACTGATTTTCTCTGAGTTTTTATCGAATATTCTTAGAAACAGGGGTTCTTATCTATAGATTTGTTTGGATTTGAGCTGTTAAATCAAAGGCTGTTTCGTAACAGATTTTACAAAACAGCCTTTAGAACTACGTCATCAACAATATATTGAGAGATCGTATTAGAAAATTGAAAAGAGAATCAATATAATTATTTTGTTAATTCAGTCATTGTGTCTTCAATATTGCCGGGAGCGCTCATGATCTTTGTGAATGTACCCATGCCGAGATCGGGAAAAGCGATAGCAATACGATAGCGACCGTGAAGCATTATCACTTCTTTGCCTTTGACAAGAATCGCGTATGGGAGAAATCCGGTAGGCTTGGGTTTGTCGATGTCTATTGTAGGCAGGAAATCGGATTCACCGTCTTTGCCGGTTAACGCTATGCCAAACAGAGTAAGTTCTTTGCCGGAAATTTTTACTTTGTAAACTTTTGAAGCGTTCTTATTTGATTTAAGATTTTTTTCAATTGTCGCGACGGCTTCCTTGTGAGATTTAAAAGTTTTGATTTCAACTACATCATGGAAGTAGGGCATTCCGAACATATAATGATAATCGCGTAAATCTTCAGCGTCTTCGCCGTCTTCAGATCCAAATTCTTTTCCTTTAAATTTGCCGACAGCAGAAATTGCTTTTTTTAGTTTTACGGCGAGTTTATTGTAGTAGGATTTTACTGAGGGAAAGTCATCTTGAAAATATGCGTTGCCCCAATACATCGGGTTGTTATACGATACGATGGTTTTAGATCCTTCTTTTGTAATTGCTACTCGCCAAGCGGCAGCGAAACCGCGAATACCGCCAATTTTTTTACGGCACTTAGTATTTCATTGGATGTAAAACAAACTATATAACGGTTTTTGTCTTTTGCGGGCATGTAGCTGCCGACTAATTCAAATCCGTTTGATTTCAAGG
>JAQIDA010000142.1 GCA_027858275.1 Candidatus Kapaibacterium sp.
GAATTTATATTAGTAAAATCAATTGCATCAACAACACTTTTGGCGAGAATTGAAGATCTCCAATTGACCATTTCCAAAAATGATTCAAATCCGTGCTCACACATATCTCCAATTTTGGTAAGATCCGCCGCGCTTCCTTTTCTGACAGATTCTGTCAGTGTGGACCATTTATTCCACAAATAAACGTTGAAATCCATCAATCCGATGTAATCAGGCTTAGACTTCACTAAGAATCTAAGTGAAAGATTGGTGTTGCTGTATCTGCCGCCGGTTTTATCAAGTAGTTTCAAACCGGTCAATGCTGACATAAGTTTGTCAGTAGCGCGATTGTCTAAGTTTAGTTCTACGGCAATTTCTTCAGAGGTTTTCACATCTGTTCCGAGCGCGGTAAATATTTCAAGTTCACAAGCAGTGAGTAATACACGACTCCTTTGATAGCCGTACAACATTTCAGTTAATGCAGCGACACTGTCTTCGTCTTTCGTAAAAATCATCGAATTCCATTTTCTCATTTTGCCTTCTCCCGTTCTGTCGTTATTTATATTTTTTTGTCTTATTCAATTGTTCTGTCTTATTAACAATACTGTAAAAATCAATATATCAAATCTCAACGTTTATTAAAAGATTTTTCTTGCGTTTCTCTTAGACGGGAATCATTTTTTTTATAATAATTATTTACCGTTAATCAGCTCCTAAATATTGTCATCTAATCAAGACGCAATATCTTGTATGAGCCGAAGGACTTAATTTCAGAGTAATTCTCTGAAATAAACTCATCCAGCAGATAAACTTCACTGCTGATGCTACTTTTGTTAGGCTCAAGAAATTCACTGTTGTCACACAGAACAATATATTCCACTGAGTTGTTCTTAAATTCCTCGATCATTTCTTTTTGAACAGTTTCTGTTGTGCTGACTCCGGGATGCAGTTCGTGATACTTTGTACCGGAGACCATACAGGAGATATAGTAGATCATTATGTCATTTAGTAATATACGGTCGTGCGAATAGTTGCCGACGTATATCTTATCCGCTTCCGGAATCTCAGATTGGATGAAATGTATCATTGCATCAAAGTTCTTGCCCCATTCTTTATCAACTATGATTCCGAAAGATTTGCCGGCAGTCAGTTCGTATGAATTGGAAGAAAGATAAACTTTCGACAGGGTTTGAGCTTTATTCAAGCTCGGCAAAAGCATAACAAACAGTGAGAGGGACAAGGTCAAAACGATGCGTAGTTTATTGATCTTGATATTTTCAAAAATGCCGGGCAACAACAGGATTGCAAACATCATCGAAGGCAAAACATGCTCGGCGTCAGAACGTACAAGAGCCTGACTATACATCAAGGTTCCGCAGATCATTATCAGCATTTGGATTATATTGGGGATTGATCGGATACTTTCGTTTTCCGATTGGCCGATGCGAAATAATTTATTGAGTGTAATCAAAAAGATTATCGGTGGCAGATAAAAAACGATGCTGAACAAAATTTCTTTGATCTGCCCGCCCATAGACGCTGCCTCGGACATAAGCGGAATCGGAAAAGGCAAGGAACGATATTCGGCAAAGATGTTAGTAGGCATTTCGATCAAATGCATATACAGATTATCGTATCCGACAGCTGAGACAAAGTAGATTCCGAGAGGCAAAGCAATCGCTGCCGTACCCGCCCAGTATTTGATAATATCTTTTCGATGTGCTTTGTTGTCAGAATCGGAAGAAGAACTTGCTGTCAGAAAGACTATGCTTTGAGCTATAAAAAGATACGCTCCAAAATCGTGTCTGAAGAACATCACTATAGCGGTTGTCAGTCCGGCAAAGATCAAACTTCTTGAGCAGCCGGTTTTGAAGTAACCGATAAAAAACAGGATGCTGACAAAACATAAGACAAGCGCGACGGGTATAGCTTTGCCGTAGAGGAAATATCCGGACAGCCAAATCAGAGCAAGAAACGCGGGAAGAATTCCGTATAAATTTTTATATAGTTGTCTGCCGATATTCAATATTGAAAATATCCCGACTAAGACAATCAGATTTGTCATTATTCTGAAAACCATAATGTTGTTTCCGAATATATCGCCGACAAGCGCAACGAGATAATAGAATCCGGGCGCGTACATGGTCCAAAAATCTAAATATGGGAGGTCGCCGCCGGCAACACGTTCGCCGCCGAACAAACCAACTGCCTCATCATATATATTTAATCCGCCGGAAGTGCCGAGGAACACATAGATAATCGCAAAGAGGATAAATAGGGGGATAATTTTGGAGAATTGTTTTTTCTGCATAATGATTTGATCTCCAATATTTAGTAATCATACAGCAACAACAGAAGGCCGCTAATTGTTGCTGTAGAATGTTTTTGTGTCTTGAGCAAGGGAGCATGCTCCCTTGCTCATATATTCGATCACACAAACTAAGTATTATTCAGCTTAAAACAAAAAAAATCTCCGCCGCATTAGTTCGCGACGAAGATTTAATGTAGTCTTAATAAGCAATGCTTATTTTTTTGTTATAAACATCTCGATTTTTTCGTGCGGGCAATCGCGTGAGTCTCTGGGAGCTGCCACAACTTTATCTGCTACTTCGATGCCTGATGTAACTTGTCCGTAGACTGTGTACTGACCGTCAAGGAACAAAGCATCATCGACACATAGGAAGAACTGTGATGAGGCGCTGTTCGGATCCTGTGACCTGGCAGCTGACAAGATACCGCGTTTGTGAGATTTGTTATTGAATTCGGCGGGAACGTTTTTCTGGTTCGGATCGCCCATGCCCCAAGTATCTTTTGCTTTAGTTTTTGAGTTCGGATCGCCGCCCTGAAT
>JAQIDA010000299.1 GCA_027858275.1 Candidatus Kapaibacterium sp.
TCCCAAAGCTGTTGCGTTTAAAATTCTCCGGTTTCGCATATTATTTCTGCCTTGATGATAGTGGTGAAAAATAGTTTGCTTTTGCTCTCAGCGCAGTTCCTTTGATATTGATTGACACAAGATTTTTATTTATACATGATTTTATTCTATCTTTCAACGTTATAGAATAATTACTCTTATAATAAGATCAATTACTCTGATTACAAATCTAATATTATTTTTATTTCATGCAAGTTATTTTAAATTCATATTTCGAACTGTGTATTATGAGTGTCGTTTCATTCGAGTACAGAGGAAGATATTATACTGTGTAGAGACTCACAGACGTGCGTCTTAGCAAGGAGAAATTTATAAAAAATGATTTAACCCGTATAATTTTTAACAATATACGAATACTGTGCAAACACGGTCATCTCGACTCCGCTCGATGAACGCAGGTTTTACTAAATATTTTAAAATTCATTCATGAATTCTTCGAGTAAATTGAAGCTGTATTTGATAAGAAAATAAAAAAGACGGATGATTATCCGCCTTTTAAATTAAGAATTAATTAAGAATGATGTTTGGGAAACATCAAAAATGAAATGTCAGCCCAATTCTGTATTGATCGTAAATCAACGGAGCCGTATCAGGACCGAAAGGGAAGTGCATCTGTTTTTCACGAAGTTTTGAAAAACCGTATGAATAGGCATTTCTGAGTATGAAGTGAGTGATCGGACCCGCATAGGGGAATTTTTTGAAAATTTTATCGTTAATTTTGTCGACAAGTACTTCACCCATGAATTGCAAGAGATCGCTGCCCGACATGTACCAAAACATGGTTCTGGGATAAACGGTTGTTCGAGTATATGCTGTGTTGACAGACAGGAACTCAAATGGTTGAATAATTAAACCGGCTTCGAACTCTCTGCCGAATCGTATATCGTCGTCATAGACTTTAATCTTTTCTAAGACTTCCTCAGCTAAGGGAGCGTCTTTGAAATCCGGCTTGCTCCAATGCATGGTGCTGCCGTTGTACAAGAAGATATTTGAATTTTCTCCTAAAGCATAGCCATAACCTTCGTCGTCTCCAATACTGAATTTCCAAGAACTAACTTCTAAATTGTCATCAATCTTATCGTCATAAAACACCGTACTCATATTACCCAGCGCGAGATAGTGACTGCTGTATTCTTTTAATGAAGTTGTATCACTTATCATATCAGAAATAACGGATTTGTTGAAACGGAGCTCAAAGCTGCCTGTTCGAGATATATCAGATTTGAAAGCGTCTTTATGAATCATCGGATCTGCTATACCATAAATCAATGAAATGCTCTCTTGTGATTCAATGCCGAAGAGCAAGTTGCTTTCAAAATAATTGTCCCCAAAGGATTGGAAACCGGTTTCATCTGTAATATCATCGGCAGCCATAGTTCCGAAAGCAATAACCGTGAGGAATATCCATAAAGAGTAATTGATCGATTTCATTAGAGTCTCCTGATAATAAATTTTATATTCAATTATATATACGAATAAAACATGATTGAGTTACGTTTGATTATTGATTTTTGTCAGAAGGCATAGCCCAAGCCGATATGGAACTCCATATCATATAAATATCCCGCCTTGTTTGTAAAGAATCGCCATTTGTCAATAACTAATTTTTGAGAGTACGGATCATAAAGTTTCCATGCGAAATCAAATCGGAACGGTCCTACAGGAGTAAGAAAACCGGCGCCGATTCCGACTGAAGCCGCCAGCCCGGTTATAAACTCGTAGGCTTCGTATTCGTATTTGTCTGCCATCCAATAGAAGCTGTTGCCGACATCAACAAAGCCGGTAAGAACCATCATATCAGCGATATTTGCTAAACTTTTATTTAGAAACTGCGGTCTCCCGATTTTCCATCTGACTTCTGCCGTTCCTTCTATCAACATTTTGCTGCCGACAAAATCCTGAAAAAAACCCAACAAATCAGAGTTGTTCTGATAATCATCAGGATTAGGCATGGGATACCTCAGTCGTCTTGACGCCCACCCTCTGACACTGTTGCCGCCGCCGGCAAAAAACTGCCTTTCTATCGGAATAAAAGCGTTCTTTTCCTCACTTAGAATGATTGAGTAACCGCCTCTGGCTTTCATGGCGAACACAGTGTACTTATTCAATTTTGTGAAGTATGAATAAGAAATTTGAGGACGGATATAGCTGGCAACTCCGCCGTAGGCTATGTCTGTCGATACAACTGTATAATGACCCTTTGAAGGAGTAAACATATTGTTACGATTATCACTGATCATCGTACCGCTGAGAATAATTGATGTAGGTCGAATGTCCAAATTTTCCTCATTGAATTGATCCAAAGATTCATAAATCATAAAACTTTGTTCAATTATTGTACTGTCTGCATTTGTACTTACGTTTTTGAAGGCCTTCTCTTTGGCTGATTGCAGATTTATTGGAGCTTGCCATTCGAATAACAGATCAACCGATCCGGCGTTAATGTATGTGTAGTCAGCAAATATCAGAGGGAATTTCAAGGGAAATGAAAATGTTCTTATTTTCAAATCCGTATTAATTTGAGACAATTCTGAAAACACTAACTGTGTGGAGAATCCGACTCTCATGGTTCCGATATTTGTCAGAAACGGTTGCGACATATTGAAACCGACCTGCCACTCATAATCAGGATTGTAAGTGCCTCCAAACCATCGCTTAATAGCATCCCACGGGTCTTTGGTTTCTATACGTGTGAAAAAGTTGGCCGCTTGCGCTCCGCCGAATAAATTCCTGTGGAAGAATGTGCCTTCCGCGCCGCCCTTGTATATATCTTCGATTGTTTGATTGCCGTATATACTTAAGCCCCAATCTTTCTGTTTTTTATAACGTGAGTATACCACAAGAGAAAGTGTTGAATCTGAAATGGGGAAAAAGTGAGAACTTGTATCAATTGTCAACATATTGAAAGTACCGAGTTCCAGCAAATTGGAGAGTGTTTTACTGATTTTTGATTTGCTGTAATACTGCCCTTCTTGGAATTCCATCAAATGGCGTTTCATGGAATTTGCTACTTTGTGTTGGCCCATAGTGCTGTCGACAAATTGAACATGAGCGATTTTCAAGCGATTGCCGACTGTAAATTTTACATAGATTGAATCAATGTTCAGTGCAGTATCAGTTCGCACAGTAGGGCGTGAAAACGCGCAATAGTAGTATCCGTTATCAAGCAGCTTCCTGCGAATACTGCTTATCTCGCTGAGGATTTTATTTTCGTTAAAGATATGACCTATTTTTACTCGCCGTAGTTTATTTACTTTTGAACTGAGTGCCGGCGGAAGTGAGTCAAGCCCGGTGTATTCAAGGTAATTAACCAAAAAAGAAGTGTTTTCTTCAATAACAAATGTAATCACATTGATTTTTTGCGCTGAATCAGGCTCAAATTTATAAGTGACTGCGACTTTGTGGTAACCGTTTCTGTTATATATATCGGTAAGAGTGAGAACATCCTGAGCTACCTCGCGTTCGTCATACCAACTGATTTCGTCAGCCATTTTGTCCAAATTGAGCTTCAGATTTTTCATGAAGTTATTAGGAAAAATTCTTTTGCCGACGGGAGTTTTGTTTATTTCCTCGTAATAATACCCAAAAGCCATACGCGGCACGCTCAATTTGCTCGCGCGAGTATTTATCATAGCTGCAAGTTCGGAGGATTTGAAGCGATTATTACCGGAAAACTCCATGCTTCCGATTTCAAATCGGTCAATATCATTGCCGGCAGGGAATAAGTTATAGTTGTCGATATTATTTGAAGCATTGACAGGCAGAAACAGAAAAAGGATATTTATGAGAACAAGCATAAAGAGTCTAAAATTAGCTGTCATAAACATCCCTGATAAAATATTGAATTGTAGATGCTGTAGAAATACATCCGCAATTTATCTAATTTTTAATATATATGAGTATCAGATTTTAGGCTCTGATCTCAATCTGAGTCTGAGCTTAATAATATTGCTCTTCGTCATCATCGTTATAAAAATATTCCCCGGCAGACATTTCTTCGTATTCAGGCCATAAGTCCTCAATAGTCTCGATCAGTTCATCCGTATCGTCCAATTCGTACAGGTTTTGAATAACCTGAAAAGGACATGCGGTTCTGTTGGCAAAATCAATGAGTTCGTCCTTGGTAGAGGGCCAAGGGGCATCCTCAAGATATATTGCCAGTTCGGGTGTCCAAAACATATTTCGACCTTTTTATTAATTCTTTTTCTTCGAGATATTTCTTGCATTCGTAGCCTCTAATTATTATTGATTTCGACAGAGGCATCATTAACTTTATGAGAACGCAGGAAAATTATATAAAAATTTTGCTTAAAAACAAAACTAAAAATTCAAAAACGCATTTTTTTTTAAATTAAGTTGCTATTACAACTACGCCTTTTTTGAAATGCGACTGACTTTAAAATGTTTTATTGTTTGAATTGATAGAATATTTAGCATTTTTATTCGAATTTAGGCAAAAAAATACCCTCCGAAAGAATATCGGAAGGTATCCTTTGTAAAAATATGGAATATTACTTAGAGTAATACTCAACTACAAGCGGTACTTCGCAGATGATCGGAATTTCTTCCAACGGCGGTACATACAACAATTTTGCGGAGAAATCAGCTTTTGACAATTCCAAGTATGGAGGAGGGGTGCCTGTGCGAACAGAATCTTGAACAAAATCATTTTTATGTGTTTTTTCTTTAATCGCGATCACATCATTGAGTTTTACATGATAAGAAGGGATATTCAATTTTCTTCCGTTGATATTAACATGGCCGTGAGTAACCAATTGGCGAGCTGCATAGATAGTTCGAGCCAAGCCGGCACGCAATACTAATGCGTCGAGTCTGGTTTCTAACTGCTGAACAAGAATATCACCTGTATTGCCTGTCAAACCTGTTGACGCTTTGTAATAGTTAACCATCTGACGCTCAGAAACGTTGTACTGAAAGCGCAAACGCTGTTTTTCTTTTAATTGACGACCATAGTCAGACTGTTTTGCGCGTCTTTTGGTGTTGCCGTGTTGTCCCGGAGGATAAGGTTTCTTTGCAGAAACTTTTGATGCTTTAGGAGTAAGGTCTGTTCCCAATTTGCGGGAGAGTCTTACTTTTGGTCCTGTGTAATTCATTACATCTCTCTGATATATGA
>JAQIDA010000313.1 GCA_027858275.1 Candidatus Kapaibacterium sp.
ATCAATGCCGTTGAGAGCTTTTGACTGAATCGGAACTCCTATAACAGGTAGCGGAGTATTGCCCGCAAGAACGCCGGGAAGATGTGCCGCGCCGCCTGCGCCCGCGATAATAATTTTAATGCCGCGTGTGTGAGCGTTTTGACTGTATTCTATTGCGTCCAATGGATTACGATGAGCAGAAATCACACGCATTTCGTATCCGATTTCAAATTCATTGCATACATCAACGATTTGTCTCATTACGGGAAGATCCGAATCGCTGCCCATAATTATTCCGATTGAAGGTGCTTTTGTTGCCATTTTTAATTCTCCTTGATCAATGATTTATTGAAAATTACATATTAACATAATTGGCAAAAATAATCATATTTTTTTTAATCACGCAAATTAAACTTTCTGAATGAAAATAATGTCGTCGTATTCCAAAAAAATATCAAACTTTCTTAAAAAATAAACGTCACATGCTATTAGAAAGAAAGAATTGGGATGAAATAAAATTTATTTTTATAATTTGGGATACATATATAGATGAACAGTTTATTCAAATTAATCGGCAGTCTTATTTCACGACTGACACTTCTGATACTTATCATTAGCGCAGCGTCAACAGTTGCTGCAGCAGAAAAATCAGGAGGCTCTCTCAGCGGATACGTCAGAGACAGCAAATCAAAAGAAACGCTGATAAGTGCGACCATTTTTATTAAAGGAACCAAACTCGGCGCCTATTCAAATAAGCTTGGCTTTTATCATGTCCATGATATTCCTCCCGGAAAATACGAGATACTTATATCATCGGTCGGATATACAAAAATCAGCAAAGAATTTACAATCGAATCGGGCAAATCAATCCGACATGATTTTTTGCTCGAAAAGACTGAAGTATTTACTGAATCTGTTAAAGTCATGGCAGATCGAGAAGTCGAAAGACGTGAAATCACAATCAGTAAAATTAATGTGCCTATTAGTCAATTGAAAGAGATACGCATCGGCGGCGAGTCTGATGTTTTTCGTTCATTACAAATGTTACCGGGCGTATTGTCCTCATCGCAGATATCCAGCGGTCTGTACGTTCGCGGTGGCTCCCCTGACCAGAATTTAGTCCTGATCGACGGTGCACCGGTTTATAATCCCTCGCATTTATTTGGTTTTATATCGACGTTCAACTCCGAAGCTATAAAAGACGTTGAGTTGATCAAGGGTGCCTATCCCGCGGAATATGGGGGCAGATTGTCTTCTGTTCTGAATTTGACTCAGAAGGACGGCGACCGAGAAGATATAGGAGCTCAATTATCAATAGGTACGATATCTTCGAAGTTATCCGTAGAAGGACCTCTTGGCGACGGAGCATTTTTCCTCGGCGGAAGAAGAACATATTTAGAATTAGTGAAAGCTGCTTTCGAAGATCCGGAAACTCCGTTCCCTGATTTCAACTTTTATGATCTGAACTTTAAGGTTACGCAGGACTTGACTGACGATGACAAATTAATGTTAAGCGGATTCATGAGTGCCGACCACATGGCTTACGACATGAGAGGTGTAGACATGGCGCTCGATTTGGGGAATTACATGTTGAACGGGCGATATACTCGTATATTTAGTGACGAAGCATTTTTAACAGCGAATGTTTCATACAGCCAATATTTCAATAAATTCTCGGTAGATGTAAACGGTAATGATTATCTTATTGATAACAAAATAATTGATTATACCGGAAAAGTTGTGCTTGAGTGGTTTGCGACAAACGATCTGACAGCGAAATTCGGAGGCGAAATTTCTCATTATGATTTCAACTATTTGCAGGATTTTAGCGGCGATACAGAGGAAGAGAAAACAGACGAGAGCGGCGGCTATATGAAAATGGATATCAAGGATATGAATTATGCCGCATTCGCTCAGGCGAACTGGAATTCGGAAGATTTTTACTCATTGCAGGGTGGTATAAGAATAGCTAATTTTCAGGAAGCCGGCAAAACAGTCGTTGAGCCGCGTTTGGCAGTCAAATATGATATTCAGTCGGATCTTTCAATTAAACTGGCTTACGGTGTGTTTCACCAAAATCTAAAATTAGCCACACAACCCGATTTCTCATTTTTCGACACATGGCTTCCTACGGACGGAACAATCGCCTTGTCAAGGGCTACTCATTATATTGCTTCAATCGAAACAAAGCCTTTCGACGAATATGATTTGAACTTTGACTTTTACTATAAGAAAATGGAAAACATCAATGAACTAAATCGATATTCTTTTGAAGGCCAAACTGCAGGGGACGTTTTCTATACAGGAGAGGGCGATTCTTACGGAGCTGAGATTTTCCTTCAAAAAAAATACGGTGATTTCACTGGTTGGTTCGGCTATGGCTTGGGATACATCAACAGGAAGTTTGATGAAATTAATGACGGCAAAACTTTTAACCCAAAATACGACAGACGTCATGATATTAAATTAGTAGGGCAATATACATTGAATAAGGACTGGAGTTTCGGAGCTCAGTTTACGTATCAAACCGGTCAAAATTATACAGGATATACTTCAATATTTAGGTCAAGATTGCCCGGGCAAAATTATGGCAAAGACAAAACTCTCTATTCCGATTATTACGGTCTTCGTCTTCCGGCGTCTCATCAGTTGAATGTTAATGCTACATACTCATTCACAACTTTTGGATTAGAATCAAAACTTCATTTAGATATCTACAATCTCTATAACCGAAGAGATATATGGTTCAGATACTATAACACGAATACTAAAGAATATACTGATATAGAGCTTATTCCAATATTACCGTCACTGTCATTTGAAATCAAATACTAAACAGAAAGCAAATAAAATGAAAAAAATAAATAAAACGATACTTGCCGCTCTTATGAGCCTACTGATTTTAGGACTTAACTCATGTGAGGATGATCCGCCTGCAACATATCAGCCTAAAACATTTGTTGAAGCTATATTAATCGTTGATGAACCTATCCGCAATCTGAAATTACAGGCTTCTCAAAGAGTCGGCGATGTTATAGATTATGGCGCGGCGATGATTCGTGACGCTGAAATAACTATTTACGAAGGAGATCAAGTATTTCCGATTTCCGTCAGCCAAGATGTCACAGATGAATCCGGATACTATTACGAGGATCAGACATATCTCGTCAAACCCGGAACAGAATATCGAATTGAGATTACTTTGTCCGACGGTACTTTTATAAGCGGGAAAACAACAACACCAAACCGGACCGAATGGGTTATTCCCGCTGATGATGTTATACAATTTCCAAAAGACACAGTAAATTATGTTCTTGATGACTCAGTTAATACGGATATTGAATGGACAAAAGTTGAAGGTGTGAAGAATTTTCTCTTGAGCGTCAAATGTTTGGATACCGAAGAATATGGGATTTATAACGATGATATTCCGGACAGTGAGATGAACCGCAAGCGAGTCGGTGAAAAGTATAATGAGGAAGAAGACGGATGGAAATACTATGAAACTTCATTTTGGGGTTATATCCCACTCAACAAATTCCAAATTATCTGGAGACCGTTCAAATGGTTTGGCCAACATGAGCTGGCTATTTTCGCTCCCGATCCCAATTTCTTGAAATGGTTTTATCAATCTTCTTGGGCCGGAAATTATGAATCTGTATTGACGACTATTGACGGAGCAGCAGGCGTGTTCGGATCCGCCTCCGCTGTACGAGATACATTCTTTTTGCTGAAGAATCAGCCATAAAAAAGCAGCGTATAACATGCTTTGGTATTAGAATATGAAGGGCAAGATTCCCCGATTCGATATTGCCGAAGAAAATATTTCTTCGGCAAGTTTTAGCTTTTATTAGAGTAATTCCCCGACCAATGCCAACAGATCATCCGCTTCCACGGGTTTAGATAAGTATCCCTCAGGCGGCGGCACTTTTGATCTGCTCGATATGAAATTTTTGAAATCATCGGAAACACCGGTGATAATAATAATCGGGATTGATTTCCAAGCGTCATTTTCACGTATAGTACGATAAAATTTCACTCCGGACATTTCGGGCATGGAAACGTCAAGCGTGATCAAATCGGGTATCTGTTCATTGAGTTTTTTTATACCTTCCGCACCGGTTTCGGCGGGAATAGTTTTGTAGCCGTTATCTTCAAGAATACTCGAGAAATATACTCTTGTATCCGGCTCGTCGTCGATTATAAGAACTGTTTTTTCTGACATAATTTCCTCCATATTATTTAAAATCCCTTGACGACAGGGCTACGCTTCGTCGGGGTATTGAAACAGTAAATTTACAGCCCTTGAATGGTTCCGTTTCTATATCAATCTTTCCGCCGTGCGCGGTCGTTATTTTATTTGCAATGAACAATCCCAGTCCGGTTCCGTCACCGCCTTTGGACGAAAAGAACAGGCTGAACGCTTTTTCGCGAGTTTCCTGATCCATTCCGATCCCGTTGTCTTGAATGATGAATTGTACATCATCTTTTGTTCGAGACAGACCGAATTTTACGGAGTGGTTTTCCTTGCTTTTATCAACACGGCAAGCATCGAGGGAGTTCTCCAGCAGATTTACGAGCATAGATCTGAGGGCGTTTCTGTCACAATCGAAGGCGCCGGTGTTATTGTCAAAATCAGAATCAAACTCAATCCCGAGGTTTTCAGCTTTTGTTTGAACTACATTGAATGACTCTTTAGCGAGATCGAGAGCGGAAATATGTTCCCAATTGGGTTCGCGATCTTTTGCATAATAGAGAATATCCATTACCATACTTTTTATGCGATCAACGTTCCTGAGAACTATTTCCCAACCTTGTTCCAACCTGTCTTTATTATCATTTGCGATACCTTTGTTTACAAGATATATCCCGCCGTTGAGTCCGTTCAGCAGTCCTTTTATTCCGTGAGAAATTGAGCTGATCAGCAATCCGATTGATGATAATTGGTCTTGCAAATCCCTCAATTCACTGATATTTGTACTCATCTCAATTACTTTAGTGATGTTGCCTTCGGCATCTCTGATCGGAGCGGAATGAACTAAGCAATTCATGCAAGTTCCGTCTTTTGTGGTAACGGTCTCTTCGTGGTAATGAATTTCACCGTCTTCGAAAGTTTGTCTTACAATACAGGGAAAACATTCTTCGCTTCGGTGTTTGTATACTTCGTAACATTTAAGTCCAAGATTGTTCCCGAATTTTTCTTTGTGCAATCTGTTACTGTTAATGATATTTAGGTCTTTATCCTGAATTGACAGATAACAGGGTACTTCTTCGAACAGTAATTTATAGCGATCATGATTTTCCTTTGACTGCTTTTGCAGTTCTTTGATTTCTGTAACATCTGTGGACATTTCCATTACGGCAATAATTGCTCCCTTTTTATCTCGGATAGGAGTAGTATTGATTAACACCGAAACATCTGTTCCGTCGAGACTTTGAACCTGTTCCTCACTGCTGCGAGGTATCCCGTCATGGAAAGTTTTTTCAACTGCACAGTATTCGCATTTCATAGGGCTGTTTTTATATACTTGATAGCAATATCGGCCCTTGTAATTACCGAAGTCACTGACAAATTTGTTGTTCGCCAGAATAACTTTCAGATCTCGGTCCTGTACCGTTAGATAGCAAGGCATTGATTCAAAATATTGTTGAAACGGGAAATCCATATTGTTACTCCCTTTAAACTCGAATTATTTGTGAGAATTAGAAAAATGCAAATTATGTTGCAGTCGGAAATTCATCAGTTCCTGAAACCTTACCGAAGGTAAAGGAACCTTCGGAAGGTGTGTGCCGGTCTTCAAACTCCCCTTCCTTTTCCAAGGAGGGGTGCCCGCAGGGCTGGGTGGTTCTTCTCTTTCCGCCTTAGCCGTACCTTCGGAAGGTTTCTTCACCTTCCGAAGGTTTTAGCACGATGATGCCAACTTTGCTTACAAGAAACCTTCCGAAGGTTCTCAGTACTATCCTACTTCAATAATTTTTCTGGCATTCATAATCAAAGTACGTTCATCTACCGGTTTATCTAAGTAACCTTCAGGCGGCGGAACCGGACGGTCGTAAATCAACCTTCTTAATTCAGGGCGACCTGTTACGATACAAACCTTGGTCTGAGCAATTTCGGGATCGTTTCTCAATTTTTCGAATACCCATCCGCCGTCTTTACCCGGCATATTAATATCCAAAGTCATTAGATCGGGTTTTTCTCTCTTGGCTATAGCGATTGCGTCTTCTCCGTTGGATGCTTCGAATACAGTAGCGCCGATGTCTTCCAATACGGATTTGAAGAATATTAAGATGTCCGGCTCATCATCAACAACAAGAATTTTTCTGCCTTTGAGGAGTTGAGAAGTATCCTTGGCGACTGCTGCGGGAGCTTCTTTCTCTGCTTTTGGTTTTTCCGGTATAACAAGTGCGTTTGCTACCAGATTCACGAGCTGTGTTACATCCATACCGAGTTTATAATGTTTGATACAATCACTGAGACCGTCCACACAGTTATGGCAAGATGTTACCACCGTTGTAGCTCCGGTTGCTTTGAGCTGATCAGCTTTTACAACAGCCGATTTCAATCTGTCCGGTGTGTATTCGGACATTGACATCGCGCCTCCGCCGCCTGTGCAGCAGAAGTTCTCTGTTCTGTTCGGATACATTTCAACGAAGTCGTCAACTACAAGTCTCAGCAGTTCACGCGGTTCTTCGAAGAGCCCGCAGCTTCTTGCATTGTTACATGAATCATGGAATGTGAATTTCCCGGGATTCTTAGATTTATCGACTTTGATTTTGCCTTCTTTTATGTAGTTCAGCATTGTAGTCACTGAGCTTTCCATGATGAAGTCTTGATCTCTGCCAGCCCAGTTCGGTCCTTCGCATCTGGTTGAGCGATAGCCGTGACCGCATTCCGAGATAACAAGTTTTCCGCCGTTCAGCTCTTTCAGTTTGTCATAGACTCGCACCGCTACGGCTCCGCCGAGAGCATCATCACCTGAGAACAGACCGAAGTTGGTCATGTCCCAGCCTTCGCTCGGCATAGTCCAATTGGCTCCTGCGAGATGGAAAATCTTTCCGGCGTCTGAGATAGTTCTCGGATCGTACTTTACTTCTCTTGGATTAATAGTATAAACTATATCGGCATCCTGTTTGTCGATCGGGATTACAGCAGTTTCGTCATCAAGGTCAGCCTGCATGTCTTCCGACATCCATTCGAGAGTATCAATATAATCTTCGGGCAATACACCCATTTGATTACCGATTTCCCACTGATCTTTACTTACAACAGCCACACCTTCTGGCATAACGCCTACTGATACTAACAAACCTCTCATAGATCTGTTGAATGTCGCGAAATCAACGCCCATCGGGCAATTTATTGTGCAACGACGGCAGTTTGTACACTTACCGAACGCTATGTCTTTTACTTCTTCTAAATCTTCGTCAGTGATAACGCTTTTAGCGCCTACCCACCAAGGAACAACTCTGCCGGTCCAGTCAAAATGACGCTTGAAGATTTTCCTCATTCTGTCGCCCTTATATGCCGGTGCATACGTGGGATCGCCGGGATTTGCGAGTGCATAGTGACAACTGTCCGTACACATACCGCAATGAACGCAAGCGACAAGTGAGCCGACGATCTGTCGGTTCAATTTTTTCTTCATGTTCTTTAAAAACAAATCCGCTTTATATGATCTTTCTTTCATGAATTTCTCCGTTTAAACTTTCGTTTTAGTCTTTAATAATTGCCCCCGAAACATCTTCTCTTCTAATGTCCACCACCTGCTAATTAGGGGGGTAAGGGCGTGGTTCTTCAAATCCTTTATATCAGCTATTTGCTTGTTCCTCTGAGCGGATATCCGCCTCTGTGACCCATAGTTTTACCAAGATAATATCTGGTGAACGGGTAGTAGAGGTAATGGGATATTTTGCTGAAAGGCACATAGATCAGGAAGAAAGCCGTCAGCCAGAAATAAGCCATAGGGATAAATTCACTTTCCACGATATTATGAGTGGCGAGAGCTGCGAACAAGAACCAAACCGTTATCAGCATCAAAGAAAAAATATCATCCGGGGTGCTGATCGCACGCATTACTTTACTTGAGAATCTGCGAACTATTCTCATAAGACCAATTAGAAAACCGATACCGATTACTACTTGAAAAACTGTCTCAACACCCTCTATTTTCATAACTTCGGGAAAATACGGGATCAAGAAAGATTGTACGATGGCCAAAGTTACGGCCAAATGAAAGAGGACAAATTGAATATATGTCAGTATATGGGTTCTTGTGCTTTCCATTTGCGTCGGCATAATGATATTAGCCCAAGAATATATAATTCCTTTTCTTTTTGTCGTGCCGGCTGCGCCGGTTGCTTGTTGGCGTTCTTTGCCGGCTTTGAAACTCAGCAGCCAAATAATTCTTGTAGTATACACAACTGCCATTACGATCAGCGCAATTTCTTGAAGCGTGTGTTCTGCAAAATGTAATGATTCACTCATGAAAATTGACTCCTTAACTTAACATTCCAAATTTTCCGGAAACTAATTTGTATTCTCTGTTGTCTGCGGCGCAAATCGTTACTTTTTTCAAGCCCGAGCTGTTGCTGATATGCGATTTAATTGCATTGAACATAATAGTAAGTGATTGATCGGGTAAAACTCCGTAGAAGCCTACGCCCATCATCGGGAAAGCTAATTGCGTTATTCCCTTTTCATCGGCTGCTTTCAATACATTTTCCATCGTCCGCTTAAGTTTGTCCTCAAGATTCTCTTCTTGGAACATTGGTCCTACAGCATGGATGATGTACTTTGCCTTTAATAAACCTCCGCCGGAAATTACCGCGTCGCCGGCTTGCGCGCCATCCATTTTATCCAGCTCAGCTTGGATAGTAGGACCACCTCTCATTGATATTGCATTGCCGTAACCTGTGCCGAGTTTTAGATCAGTACGCGCGTAAAAAACAAAAGATTCTACATCGAGTGCGGTCAAATCGTCCTTGATCAATTCTACTTCTGTTTGATTGATCTTTTTGCTTTCTGACATAATTTTGAACCTCTCCTTAACATTTATTCAAATACGATTTATTTATATTCAATTCTAATCAGTGTTTATCATTAATCATTGTCAGAAGCAGCACCAATGTCCCAAATTCCCTGTTTCAAATGTGCGTTCTTCTCTTTTTCGGCAAGGGATCGAAGTTTGTATGCGCTATCTCTGACCATACCGTACAATATGCCGCAACCGGGATCTTGTCGCTTGTCATCACCCTCATCGGCAATAATTATCATCTCGCGTGTGAGTCTCAGTACTCTCAGGATGTTTTCATTGTATTCTTGTGGCATATATTTGCTTTTGTATAATATTCATACAATTCCTTTTTAGGGATACTAAAGCAGATAGTATGCCGGGAGATGTTGTTGATGTTTACCAATTACCATAACATATTACACAACAGTCATTTAATAATAATATAAATATATTTTCAATAAATGTATTAATAATAATTAAATGTACTGTGCACACATTGAAAAAGGGTGTATTGTATTGAATTACAGAGGACAAGATTGTGATAAATGCTTTATTATCATTGAAATAGGTAAGACTGTCACGTCCGGACGGGAGTGTACAGTTATTATAACATTACAACTGTGTATTGTGTTACACTTTACCGGATTCGATTATCCTATATAAAGTAGTTCGGCTGATGCCTAAGAGTTTTGCGGCTTTCGCCTTGTTACCACCTGCGCGCTCAAGAGTTTCGTGAGCTTCTTCGGCACTAATTTTTTGAGGTCTGCCCGCATTGATTGATGAGGTCTGTTTCTGCACAAGGATTTCGGGCGGCAGATGTTCTTTGAGTAAAATCCCGTTGCCGTTACTGCATTTAATCATACCGTATTGCACGGCATTACTGAGTTCACGTACATTGCCGGGCCAAAGATATTTCTCAAATACTTCCAAAGCGTCGAGAGAAACTTCGCGGACTCTTTTGCCGGTGTCGGCGGAGTATTTATCAAGAAAGTGTTCAATCAGCAACTTGATATCGCCTCGTCTTTCGGCAAGAGTGGGCAGAAATATTGGAACAACCGCAAGCCTGTAATACAAATCTTCGCGGAATAAATTCTGTTGCATCAGCAGTTTTAGATTTCGATTAGTTGCGCAAATAACTCGAACATCGCAATGAATCGGCTTTTCGCCGCCGACCGGGAAAAAACTTTTTTCTTGTAGCACTCTTAGGAGTTTTACTTGCATATTAGCGGATATTTCCCCGATTTCATCCAGTAAAATTGTTCCTTTATCGGCAAGCTCAAATCTTCCTTTGCGATCAGATACAGCCCCGGTAAAAGCACCTTTTACATGTCCGAAAAGCTCGCTTTCCAAAGTACCTTCCGGCAATGCTCCGCAATTTACCGGTACAAAAGGACCCGATGCGCGATTGCTCGCGTTATGAAGTGCCATCGCGACCATTTCCTTGCCCGTGCCGGTGTCGCCCTGTATGAGAATCGGGACTTTTACATCAGCCAATTCCTTAATAGAATCAAAAACTTTGGTCATTGAGATATGTTGTCCTACGATTCCGTTGAAGCCGGAACTCTGTTCCAATCGCTTGCGATAATATGTTACGTCGCTGACATCTTTGAAAATTATCATTGCGCCCATTTCTCTTTTGTCGTGATTAATTGAGACGGACGACATTTCGAGATTTCGCTTTTCCCCGTTTTTGCGAACGAAGATTTTTTGATACTTTATATTTGACTGGGAAAGTCCCTGTTCATCACAATATGAGCAATAGCCGCCGCAAAATTTATTGGGGAACAATTCATGGCAATCCTGACCGACAACTTCGCTGCTGCTGTAGCCGGTTATCTCCTCGGCTGCCTTATTGAAAAAGAAAATTCGACGGTTCATATCATGCGCCATCACGCCATCAGTCAAGTTATTAAGCAATGATCCGAATATAGAGCGCATCTCACGAATTGATTCCAAAAAACCGAATCGGAACAAGGAAGCTACCCTGATCTGAATTTCATTACGTGTATCCTCGAAAATCTCAGCGCGAGTTTTTCGAGCAGGTTCTGTTTTGCCGGGATCGGGCAACCCCCAGTGCAGACGCGCTGGCGCGCCCGGAAAAGTGGGACAGATTTCGCGGGCATGATTGCACATTGTTACAACGAGGTCAAAAGAGTCTGTCTTAATCTCGTCCATAGTATACGGGACTTTCGCGGGCATCTGCAGATTAGTATCCTTCATAGCCTCAATCGCGTATTCGTTCAGGCGATGATGTTTGTCACCGGCGCTGACAATCCGCATATATCTCGGTGCGAGAGAGCGAGCGAAAACCTCCGCCATCTGACTTCTCCCCGAAGAACCGACACACAAGAACACTATTTTGAACATAATTACAATCACACTATGTTAAAAATGATAATGTATGAAATTATGCCTGAATCGCAAAACGTAACTGTACGATTGTGTCCAATAATAATAAAAACTGTCCAAAAACTCGTTTTATGTAACCTATAGGTTGTAGGGATTAATCAACTTCAAATAACAAAGAAAGCTCCGAACCGGAATCAATACCCGCTTCGGAGCTATTAAATTATAAAATCAGCCTTAATATCCTTCACATGAGCGAAGATTAGAATTTATCTTATGCCGAAAAAAATTAATTCTATTTCAAAACCACAAACTGCTTACTGATTCTCTCATTGCCGGCTTGCACTTCCACAATGTAAACACCCGTTTCCAACGTTGAAATATCAATTCCGATTGATCTTCCGGATACATTGCCGAATCTGTTGATTGTATCAACTATTTTTCGACCGCTCAGATCATAAATATTGATCGATATTGCAGATGCCGTAGTTGATTCAATGTATAGATTCAATAAATCAACGGCAGGAACAGGGGATACGCTGACCGCAAAATTAGAGGCGTATTCAATTTCTTGAATATCAGTGCTAAGCATTTTCTCCCTCAGTTCATTTGCGAGTTCCTTTTCAGTATCACCACCACCGAAATACATAAAATAACTGACCGAATCGCCGGGTGCAATAGATTCGCTAAAACGCATTCCGACAACCATATTTATATCTTCCACACCCTCGTCTTGTATAGATGTACCGCTGTTAAGAGCGTTTTTAATTGTAGGCCCCGTGTATATATCGTGTATATCTCGCACAAGACCGGCCGCTTGAGCTTCAGCTCCGAGAACTCCGCAAGAAACAGCCGCGGCAAATACCGGGAACTCAAATTCTGTATATGCCAATTCAGCAGCAGCCCACTCCGATGCGTATGTGTTAGGAATGGCTTCAGGGAAAAGACGCACTAAGTTATTTTCAGGGTCGATCCCGAGATCCCAATCAAAATAATATCCTGCTGAAAGATTTGTAATTGTTCTTTCTACGTTAGTATTTTTAAGAGTTATCTCTACAGTTGCTACATTTTCATTCTCTTCGAGTTTAGCGTATTTATGTGTGATTTCAAGATCGATTGCTGGCGCAACCGCATTATAATCATTGAATATCCCCGTAAATTTATCAGGATCGGTAAATGATTTAACAGATTCGAAATCATTGTTGTCCGCCGAGCCGGTACTCCAGTACACAGCGGTTTCAACTTTTAAATTATCTTCGCACAGCATCATCGACGATTTGTATAATTGATTTCCGAGTTCCTTATATACAAATCCTATACCTTGTCGATTGTTTTCATTGCCGCCGAAGCCGATTGTAGCTCGGTCAGAGACAGAGAATCGTATATTGTTGTTCTCGAAAATTGTGTAGTCCAAAGTCGGAGTGAACGGCATAATAAAGAAATCGTGATAGCCTTCTTCGCCGCCTATATCAATTCTCAGATAGACTTTGTTTTTATTCTCCGCCTCAATTTTAAATTTGAAACCGTCTAATTTTACTTCGGAATCACCGTCAACGCTTTCTAAATCAATTGAAGAATCAATCAAGCTGATTGAGTTTTTATAATCCTCAAGGACGGACAGTTCGAAACTTAGATTTTTAGCATCACCCAGATAATAGAATGCGTCAATACTAAACAAAACAACATCTCCTACTGAAAATCTGTTACTGACAATACCTGCAGTTGTTTTTGTGATCTTCTCAACCGGACGAATCGAAGGCATTAAGAAAGGAAGTAGAGTCACTGCTTTCAGCATATTGACTCTACCCGGAATAAAATGTTCCACAGCTCCGTTTTTGTGACTGATATCATCAGTGCATTGGCGAACAAACTCAATAGCTTGCCTTGCTGTCAAATACGGATATTTCCCTCGAGCCAAAGCGGTAACTCCTGCGACTACAGGTGCGGCAAAAGATGTGCCGCTTGTATTCGAAGTATATGAATTATCAAAATCTGTCGTCCACAATCCTGTCCCCTGAGCCATGATTTCAATATGCCAGCCCATGGAAGTGGCCGTGTGCATATCGGTGGATGTCACCTCTCCGACACCCAACACACCGTCATAAGCAGCGGGATACCAAGGAATTCTGCCTCCATAATTTCCGCCGGATACTATTAGCGCTACATCTTTGGCAACAGCATAATTGACAATATCTTGCTCAATCTGAGAATAACTCTGATTTTCATTTCCCCAACTGCAATTAAGTACTTTGAAGCCACGGACCGCTGCGTAGGTGATAGACTCATAGCCGTAATCAACATATTCTCCGCCGTAACTTCCTGCTTTGATCGGGAAGAATCTGCACAAAGCACCAATTCCCGCTATTCCGAGAGCGTTATTTGTATGTGCTGCCGCAACGCCTGCCGTCATTGTGCCGTGATTGTGTCCGTGTAATGTATTCCACGCCGGACGACCGTCTGTTTCCCAAGCCATATTATAACCTCGGAAATCATCTTTGTAGCCGTTGTCGTCATTGTCAGCATCGTCAATAGTGTCTGCCCAATTAGTCGCTATATTACCGAGTAAATCTTCGTGATTTTGATCAGTACCATTGTCACTGATACCGATGACAATATTTGTGTCACCCCTGTAAATTTCCCATGCCTCGTAGGCATGTATGATGTTCAGAACATCTTGTTGACCTGATTCTACATATTTGTCACTTGGTACCCACATCAACTTTGCCGGGTATCTCGGTTCTGCCAGCTCGACGGACGGGTTTGTTCTCATCAGATAAGCACAATAATCTTCCGCGCTCATATCTGATTCGAACTTCACAATATAAGTTCTCAGCAACGGCTCTTCGGCGATTCTAATTTTATCAATTCGATTATCAGGCAACATCATAGCCTGAGCTTTGACTTGCTTGTTGAATTTTATACTATGCTCCGGAGCCAGTATCGGTCGCTCGATCAGCAATCCGTCTGAAACGACCGAATTCGGAACAAATTTGAATCCGTCAGTTTTGAATCTTACATAAATCGTGTTAGTTCGCTTTCCCGAGGATTGTTTGTTGTCCATAGCGAGTATTTCAGGTGTCGAACAGATAACAAATAAAAATAAAAAAATCAAAGTTGAGTAAAATTTGGGTTTCATAATTAAATACTTTGTAATATTAATAAATATATTATTTCGAATTTGTAGATCAATTCTAAATCTAATAGAGGTTGAAAAGCCGTGAATATTGTTTCAAAGAATTTTCTTTTGTTCAAGAAAATAATTTGAACAGGATTTGAAGGATAGAGAGGATAGAGAGGATTAAGAAACTCTTTTTTGTATAGTTTAATAATCTTGAAATTCTTAATCCTCTTAATCCGTTCAATCCTTAGAATCCTGTTCAAAGAATTATTATAACAAATTTCAAAAAACAACAGGATTAACTCATTCGTATTTCTTATATTGCTAATATCTATATCGGAACATCAGTGCCGATTGTCAAGACATTGAAAAACAACAAGCAGACAGCAATGACTCAAGCAGATAAAAAAGAAGAATATATCGTAACCGCTCGCAAATGGCGGCCTTTACGATTCAGTGATATAATAGGGCAGGAACATGTTTCCAAAACATTGAAAAACGCGATCAGCAGCGGCAGGATTCATCATGCTCTTTTGTTCAGCGGACCCCGAGGTGTCGGCAAAACAACGACTGCCAGAATATTTGCCAGAGCCGTGAATTGTACCGCCCCTGAGGATTTCGAGCCTTGTAATAAATGCGAGTCCTGCACTACGGTTCTTGATAACAGATCTATGGACGTAATCGAAATTGACGGCGCGTCGAATAACAGTGTTGATGACATTCGCAAGCTGCGAGAGAGCGCAAAATATCCGCCGACTTCCGGCAAATTTAAGATATATATCATTGATGAAGTCCACATGCTCTCGACTTCCGCTTTCAACGCCTTGCTGAAGACCTTAGAAGAGCCGCCTCCGCATTTGCTGTTCATTTTCGCGACAACAGAATCACATAAATTGCCGGCAACAATTCTCAGTCGTTGCCAACGCTTCGATTTCAGAAGTATGACCATCGACGATATAGTCGGTCAATTGAAATTTATTGCCGGACGCGAAGAAATCACTGTCGATGAAGAATCACTGATCGCTATATCGAAAAAAGCTGACGGCTCCATGCGTGACGGTCAAAGTATTTTCGATCAAGTCGTAGCTTTCTGTGGAACGGATATTGACTATAAAAGTATGGCAAACGCCCTGCGTCTGATCGACAGAGACTTTTTCTTCCGAATCAGTGACGCTGTCAAAGACAAAGATGTAGGGGAGATGTACTCCGTTGCTCGTGATGTAATGACTCGCGGATATGACATGAAGACCTGTCTCGGCGGACTTCTCGAGCATTTCAGAAATATGATGACAGTAAAAGTAGCTGCCGGAATTGATTATATCGAAAGTTCAGACAGTTACCGCGAAAGATACAGAGCAGAAGCATGCTTTTTCTCGAAAACAGATCTCCTGCGATATATGAATCTTACTGCGAAAACTCAGTATGAATTGAGATTCGCGCCTCAGCCTCGATTAAGATTCGAACTCGCCTTAGTGCAGTTAGCATCAATGGACAATGCTGTGGACATCGGCGAATTGATAAATGAAATAAAAGAATTAAAAAAAAACGGCGGACTTGATTCTGCACTAACTTCTGAACAGCCTCAGGCAGCCGGGGCGGTATCAGTACCGACACCCCCGAAGGTTCCTGTTCAATCGACAACAATTCCCAAACCGGCGCCGACAGTTGTAGTTTCGGAAGTAAAAGAAGAATACACTGCAGAGCCTGTCAAAGACACCTTCAATTCAGCAGGAGCCGGCGGATTGGAAGAGAACTGGCCCGGCTTTATCAAAAAATACGCAAAATCTGAATATGATCTGTCGCTTCTCAGTATCAGAGGAATGACAGATGTTCGTTTCTTCGATGAAGAAATTATGATATATATCGAAGACAGTTTCACTTTCAACGTTATTGATAAAAACAAAGTCGCGATGCAGAAGTATGCGTTCGATTTCTTTGGTCGTAAACTTGAAGTAAAAATTATTCAGAGTAAATACGGAGCTGAGGAGAAAGCAATTTCGAATACCGGCGGCGACAATATTATTATTTCGGAAAACAAGGAAAATTCAGTTGAATCGTCAGGAGCTGAAAAGGAAACGGCAGAAACCGAAATAAAGCAATATCCTGTGGAAGAAGCTATCAAGGATTATTTCAAAGCCGTAAAAATTTAATTGAAAATTGGCTCGAGCTGAGTCTCGCTCGAAATTGACATAAAGATTATAAAAATGATTGATACACACGCGCATTTAGATTTTGAAGCATTCGACGAGGACAGAGACGGACTTGTAGAAAGAGCGAAAGAAGCAGGAATAAACAAAATAATTATTCCCGGAGTAGATCCCAAAGATTTTGATCGACTGATCGATACCGCGAACAAGTATGAGAATGTATACTGCGGAATCGGTATACATCCTCACAATGCCGCAGAAGTAGATTCAGATCTTTTGCGCAAAGTGTCGGAGTACAGCGCTGAATCGAAAGTAGTTGCTGTCGGAGAAATTGGTTTAGATTATTACTATGACTTTTGTCCTAAAGACAAGCAACAAGAAGTCTTCCGTGAACAATTGCGAATCGCCAAGAACAGGGATTTGCCGATAATTGTTCACAACAGAGAAGCGGATGAAGATGTATTGAGAATTCTTGAAGAAGAAAAAGACGAACGTTTGCGCGGAGTGCTGCATTGTTTTTCGTCAGATACGGCAACGATGCGCAGAGCTGTTGAATTGGGATTCCATGTATCTTTTACAGGGAATATCACTTTCAAAAAGTCAACGCTTGCTGATGTTGTCCGGGAAGTGCCGATGGATCGGGTGATGATTGAAACCGATTCACCATTTATGACACCGGTTCCTAATCGCGGAAAACGCAACGAGCCGGCTTATGTAAAATTAGTAGCGGAAAAAATCGCTGAAATCAAATCATTATCTATAGATGAGGTTATTAAAATGACTACTTTGACAGCTGAAAAATTATTCAAATTCGCTGTGTTTGTCTTGTTTTTTGCTTTTGCAGCTAATGTTTCTTTTGCTCAGATCAACGAAGTGCAGCCGGATTCTTCGGTTATAGATACGGAATATCTTGATGAAGAGTATGTGCCTGAAAATCCCAATGAAAAACTACTGGGCTTCGGTGTAATAATCGGCACAAACACTGCCATTGACACTTATATTTATCCAAACGGTGACGATACCGATATTTCTTATGAAGGAATGCTCGCGCCGGGTTTTGGTCTGTATTACAGTCCTTTGGATTTCTTGATCCTTGAAACAACATATATTTATTCTAAAAATCAGAAAATCGTGCAAATCGACGATTTCGGAAATGTTTTGGTCGACCCGAGTATATACCATATCTTCAATCTCAGTTCGCGATGGATAGTTAATCCGTACAGCAAAATCAACTTCTTTGCTACAGGAGGAGTGACCTTTTTCCATAACAGCATCAACAATGTAATCAATGATGAAATTGGATGGAATGCCGGAATCGGCGCTATTATTAATATCCCGATTAAAGGCGGACTGCTCGATGTTATTCTTGAATGGAAACTCGACTTTGAAAGCGAAGAAAAAGATGCGATATTATATAAAAGAATAGACGGTGATTGGAACAAACTTGACCTTAAAAGGTCTTCTTGGTATTCAATCCCGCGTTTGACTGTCATTTATTTTCCGTATCTATGATAAATATTTTGAAATTATTTTAAAATCCGATGACTTTGAATAAAATCAAAAAAGTCATTGGATTTTTTATTTAAACATCAGCACAAGAGATTATTTCTCAAATCCTTTCCACAGCCTTACAGCCTCAAACAAAGCAATACCCGTAGCGATACTGACATTCAAAGAATGCTTCACACCGTACATCGGTATTTCCACGGCATCGTCGCAAAGCGCGATCGTTTTGTCGTCAAGTCCCGTCAGCTCATTGCCCACTACAAGGCATATAGGATATTCCTCGAAGCTGATAGAATCATAAGCACGATGTTCATCAGTAAGTTCTACGGCAAGCACTTTGATACCTTTGGCTTGTTCCGCTCGGATCGCGTCTTCGATATTTTCTTCATAACGCCAGGGTACGGAATCCACTGCGCCGAGAGCGGTCTTCTCAATTTCCTTCCGCGGAGGATGCGGCGTGAAACCGCATAGGATTAGTTCAGCAGCAAGAGCTGAGTCGGCAGTTCTGAAAATCGAGCCGACATTATATAAGCTTCTTACATTTTCTAACATCAAAGAAATTGGGTGTCGATTGCTTTTAACAGCATCTTCAGGAGTCAATCTCTGATCAAGTATTTCGCCGTGTGATAATTTTCTCATATAATTCAGTCATTAATATTCAATAAGTATTCAACTTGATACGTCGAAAATATAGTGTGCATATTTTTTTCGAGTTGAAATATTCTAATTTATCATTTTTTTTAACTATCTTGTTCAAACATAACAAAACGGGGTCGGAGATGAATTCTTTTTTCAATATATTCGGAATTTCAAGAACAGTTTTTCTGTTTTTATTGTCAGCTGTGGCGGCATTATTTGTAACTGATTTGCAAGAATTGTCCGCTCAGGAAGATTTTGACAGCAAGGGCAAACAGTTTTGGCTCACTTTTCCTCCCAATTATCACAATAATTCCAGTTTCAGTTCAAACAGCGACGGAGTCTATATATTCATCGCCTCAGACCTGCCTACAAAAGGAACAATAAGAGCAACCAACTACTTGGGTGTTTCTGATGTTATGAATTTTGAGATTACTGATCCGAGCCAAATCTATGTATACAAGCGTCGATCCGTTGAATATGAATTGCGTGGTTACATTTTTCTCGGGGACAACAACAAAAGGAACAACAGTGAACAAATAGCAAGGCAGAGTTTTTATATTGAAACGGAAGATGATGTTACGGTTTATGCCCACAGCCAAGCTCAGATGACAAGCGACGCTACATTGTTGCTTCCTCAAGACGTTCTCGGCAAAGAATACATAGTGATGTCGTACAACAGCGACGGCAGATATTCCGGTTATCAGGAATCAGACCAGAGTACCGCTTCACAATTTGCGATAATCGCTTCGGAAGATAATACTCAAGTGCAGATCATTCCGTCAGAACCGACGAAATATCATGATCTCGACGAACAAAATATCATCCTTGATGCCGGAGAATCATACTTAGTTCAAGCAAAAATAACATTCAACAACAGAAATACTGATTTGTCCGGAACATACATATCCTCCGATAAACCCGTGGCAGTGTTTGGCAGTCAGCAACGATCCTTGCTGCCGATTTCTATTGGGTACTCAGGTTCATCGCGCGACTATCTCTTAGAGCAAATGCTTCCGATAAATACTTGGGGCAGCAATAGTTTGTTGGTACCATTCCCAAAATCAGTTGACGAAGACTCGGGCGGAAGTGATTTGTACAGAATTGCGGTAGCATCTAACAATACAACAATCACTTTGAACGGAGGAGCTCCGATTAATCTCAATCGGGGTGAGTATATTGAAAGAGAGCTGAAAGTTCCGGTGAGTGTTCAGTCAGACGGGAAAATATTATCAATTTTATACAAGAAAACTTCAAAAAGCACAGATCAATCTTCAAATTCTTCCGATCCTTTGGCAATGCTGATGCCACCGGTTGAGCAGTATATGGATAATTATAAAGTCATAAATATTCAAGCCCAAGAGGGAAGCAACGACATATACGAGATGCAATATTTGACAGTTATAATCCCTGACGACGCGATTAATTCGCTGATGATTGACGGTCAAGTACCTATAGCCAATTTTGATCCTATTCCGGGTACAGAATATTACTATTCGCATATAGTAAGTTCCGACGGCACTCACACTCTGACAGCCGACAGAGCCTTCGGCTTATGTGTTGTCGGCTACGGTGTCGCCAATTCATACGGATATATCGGCGGCTTGGCAATGAATAGTCTCGACGCAACTCCGCCCGATATCGACGGCATTCGACGATGTTACTCTTTTGACGGTGTAAGTTCTGACAGTTTGGAAGGAGAATCACGTCTAACCATAGTTGAGACAAATCCACAAAGAAATATTAACGTAGACATAAATATAGATAAGTTCACCCCACCGGCCCGAGTCGTTAATTATCATGTTCAACTAATTAATAGATTTGAAGATGGTTTCTTTACAGTAATAGCTCAGGATTCATCCGGACATAAAGTTGAATATGAAAATGACATCCCCGGTTTCACCGTGAACATTGAAAAACAGAATATAACAGAAGACGAGCCCATAAGAATCTCTAAAAAAATCAGTACTCAAAAAGATTACTGCCGAACATACACTCTTTCAAATTACGGCAAATTTCAAAATACAATTCTCAATTTCGAAGCACGAAATAATATTGAAATCAGAGTAAATTATTCAACGCCGTTTGTTCTTTTGTCCGGAGACAAAGTCGATGTTGATATATGTTATCGATCTGATGTACCCTTGAAACTGACAGACACTGTTTATATTTCTGAGGATTGCGGTGATCGAAATTTGATCATATTCGATTTGGAATTTATCCCGGATACAAGCAATCCGCAGATTACTTATGAATCAGACAGTTGCAACACATTTGTTGATATAATTATCACCGATTCTCTTTCTTTTGACAGAGGCCTTGCCGAGTATTTTATTAATAAATCTGAAAATTGTGCTGTGGAAGAGCTGTCTCGTTCGGACAGGATTATGGCATTGAAACTTACTGTTTTGGATAATCGACAAGACGCGATTTACGATATAAGATTCTTAGATTCATTAGGACGTGAAGCCATATTCAGCGACACAATTCCCGGATTCACACTTTCACTGCCGGATTTATCAGATACTACGGGTATTCATGATTTTGGAATATTTGATATAGGAACAGTTGTATGTGACACAATCAAGATCCACAATTACGGATTATTTGCTATAGATATCGATGATATGTTTATATATAATAACAATCGTTTTTCAATGCCGCAATCACAGTTCCCGATCACTGTTTCCCCCGGAGAATTCAGCGATCTGACAGTTTGCTATCGTCCCGGAGTGGCCGCCCAAATAGACAGAGATACTATTCTTATCAGTGCCTTGTGCGACCGGCTTGTTGTCCCTGTTCTCGGCGAAGGCGACACTTTATTCTACGACGGAGACTCTCGTTGTGATGTACCGGTTAAATTGACAGCGTATGAAATTCCCGATGATTTCTTTCTGAAACAAAGTTTGCCGCATCCGGTTATTAACCAAGCTTCGATTCGTTTCGGCCTGCCCGAAAAATCAGATATTGAACTTGTTGTTTACAATATGTACGGAAACAGACGCAAGACTTTGGCGACAGGCATTATAGACAAAGGCGTCCACCAAATCAATTTCGCAGTCGACAATTTATCTTCAGGAACATATATTTGTGTTCTGAAAACTAAATCCGGCAGCAAATCAGAAATTATGATTATTAGTAAATAACACTAATTAGCTGAGTTGTCGTAATTGATTGTACCGACAATATTTTACGGGCTGAAAACCCAACTCAATCCGACCCGGGGCATCGCCCCGGGTAATATGGATACGAATCCTCTCGCCCTGACAAGGGCAGCTTAAACCGCCTTTATACCTGACTAAAGATAAAGTTGAGTAAATGATATCAATTTCTTTTTGTCTTTAACCTATGTATTTTGGGCAATATTCAATAAAATTGAGAATACTGGCAACAGCGAACAAAGCTAAATATCTACACAACAGCTTCATCAAGATTCCTGCCGCTCAATCCCAGGCATAATAAAGCAGGAATATAAAATATCCAAGCTATATTATTAAAAAATACGGGTTCGTGCAAAGTGGACATCAGAAATATCATTCTCAAATGGGATCAATATTTATTGACTTGCAGAAATAAAGAAGTAATTTCTGAGTTGACGGACTCTTAAATCTATCCTACTCCGCTTCCTAAAATATATCCGGCATCCTCTCGTATAAATCGGTATAAACACAAGAACTAATATCGGTTTTTGTGACAAATTTATAATAGTGTTTAGCTTAAATTCGCTGTATGGTATAGAATCTAACAAATTAATAAAATAATAAAAGATGAAAACTATGGGACAAACAATAGTTCAGAAAATTCTGGCTCGCACTTCAGGCAACGAATTCGTTCAGGTCGGCGACGTGGTTGAACCAAAAGTCGATCTGGCAATGTCGCACGAAAACGGTTCGCTCGCGATCAGTCAGTTTGATGAAATATATAAGAACACAGGATTTGAAACCAAAGTATGGGATCCTACAAAGATTGCTTTGATTTTCGATCATCGCGTTCCGGCGGAAAGCCGGAAGACAGCGACAAATCAGAACAAAATCCGCAAATTTGTGAAAGAACAGGGAATCCCCAAATTTCACGATATCCGCGGCGATCGCATGGGCGTTTGTCACCAGATTCTGCCTCAATACGGCTACGTCCGCCCCGGTTTTCTCGTCGTCGGAACGGACAGCCATACAACGACACACGGAGCTTTGGGAGCTTTCGCCTTCGGCATAGGCGCGACAGAAATGGCGACTGTATGGACATTGGGATCAGTTCTTAATATCACGGTTCCGCCGACTATTAAAGTTGTTTGCACCGGAAAATTCAGAGAAAATATCGGCGGCAAGGATTTGATTCTTCACCTGATAGGTAAAATTTCCGCTGAAGGCGCGAATTTCAAAGTTTTGGAATATCACGGCGAATCTATACAGAATATGCCGATGACAGAGCGTTTGACTGTCAGCAATATGAGTGTTGAAGCAGGAGCTACCGCAGGAATCATCCCGGCAGACGATGAAACAGTTCGCTATTTAAGAGAAGAATCAGGCGTTACTGACGAATTTGATATGGTCTATTCTGACCCTGACGCTGAATATTGCCAAGTGGTCAATATCGACGTTTCCGAGTTGGAATCACAAATAGCCTGTCCGCACACTGTCGATAATGTCAAACCGATCAGCGAAGTCGTCGGCACTGCGATTAACCAAATTGTTCTCGGTTCATGCACCAACGGCAGAATCGAAGATATAGCTGTAGCAGCGAAAATCCTGAAAGGAAAATCAATCGCCGAGTCAGTGAGAATGATTGTTGTTCCGGCTTCAGCCAAAGTCTATCGGGAAGCATTGGAGAAAGGATATTTTATTGACCTGATGGATGCCGGTTGTGTCGTCACCAATCCCGGTTGCGGCCCTTGCCTCGGTGTTCACCAAGGCGCACTGGGCGACGGCGAAGTAGCCCTCGCTACTACTAATCGTAATTTCAAAGGGCGGATGGGCAATCCCGACGCTTTTGTATATCTCTGTTCTCCGGCAGTAGCCGCGGCGAGCGCGATTTCAGGAACAATCACCGACCCAAATAAAGGAGCAAAATAATATGTCAAAAGTAATTTGGAAATTCGGCGACGATATTTCGACTGATATTATTTATCCCGGTCGATACATGGCAACGGTGCTCCCGACTGAGACCCCTGCTTATGCCTTCGATGACAACAAAGAATTAAACAAAATGTTAGTCAACAAAGAAGTGCCGGCGCAAAGCATAATTGTAGCCGACAAAAACTTCGGTTGCGGTTCGTCTCGCGAGCAGGCTGCGTCCGCACTCAGAGGTCACGAGCTGATAATAGTAGCAAAGAATTTTTCACGTATCTTCCTCCAAAACTGCATCAATCTCGGTCTGCAAACAGTGGTTTGCCCCGAAATTGAAGCTGATAAGGGAGACGAACTTGAAATCAAATCAGGCAAATTAATCAACAAAACAACCGGCAAGGAATTCGCGATTATTCCCCATGCCCCCGCGCAGCAGGAAATTATCGACGCAGGCGGGCTGATTGCTTATACCCGGAAGCGTCTGTTTGAGATGAATAAGTGATGTGATTTTTTGACTTCGATCAACTTGTCCAAAGTGAAGAAACTTTGGACAAGTGTTAGGAATCTTATTTGCACCTGTTATCCTCACCCTACAATTTTTCCCCTATTATTTCGTAAATTGCATATCGTAGAAATAGTTAGATATAATAATCGGAAACAGATAGATGAGACGACCTCCTAAAGTTAAAAAAACATCCTACAAAGGAAAGCCGGACAAACGCCAACAACAAGCAGCGGCGAAACCTGTGGAAAAGCGCAAGGAACCGACTCTTGAGGAAGAGAACGCTCCCGTTCGCCTGAATAAACTTATTGCCGAAGCAGGTGTCTGCTCTCGTCGCAAAGCAGATGAGTTAATCGCGAGCGGCGCGGTGAAAGTCAACGGCGGAATAATTATCGATCTCGGTTCTCGCGCCAAGCGCACCGATTTTATCACAGTGTTCGGCGATCCCGTGAAAATAAATATACATCATATTTATATACTATTGAATAAGCCCAAGGATACTATATGTACGACAAAAGATGAAAAAGGTCGTACAACGGTAATGGACATAGTTCGTAAGCAGACCAGAATTTACCCGGTCGGCAGACTCGACAGAAACACAACGGGAGTGCTTCTGATGACCAATGACGGCGAAATGGCTCATCGTTTGACTCATCCGAAATTTAATATTCCGAGAACTTATATCGCCGGTTTGGACGCACCTCTGAAAGCGGAAGCCGCTCAAAAAATCGCCGACGGTTTGGAATTGGATGACGGTAAGACTGCGCCCTGCGATTTATTAATTGATCCAAACGACAACAGCACTGTCATTTTAACTATCAGCGAAGGCAGAAACCACGAAGTCAAACGCATGTTCGAAGCGGTAGGATACATAGTCAAACGCCTTGACAGAAAAGAATTCGGCGGCATCTCTACAAGCGGCCTTCTGCGAGGAAAATACAGACATTTATCCGAAAAAGAGTTAGCGATGATTCGCAATAGAGTAGGCTTGTGATCTAATTATTTCAGATAATTAGTTAAATAAATCACCCTGCTCATCATCCGGTTTCAAGAGCAATTCAATCAGCTCTTCATCGTTGGCGGTGCGAGCTATATCTAGCACTTCTTCGTTGATAATAATATCACTGTATTTCAGCTTGGTTTTAAGAATAATACCCTCATAAGACCGACAACGACTCAAGGCGACATAAGTCTGTCCCGCGGCAAAAGCTCCGCCTTCCATATCAATTATCACATTGTCGAAAGTCAGCCCCTGACTCTTGTGAACAGTGATCGCCCAAGCGAGCTTAATGGGATACTGAGTAAATTGTCCGAGGACTTCTTCTGAAATTTCGTCTTTTTGTCGATTATATGAGTATTTGGAGTTTTTCCAAGTCATCTTTTTAATCTTAATTCGCTTTCCGTCCGGCATTCTCACAAAGATTTTGTCATCTTCAATTTCGTCAATTTTCGCAATTGTTCCGTTCACCCATCGCTTTGCAGGATCGTTTTTGACGAACATAATTTGTGCGCCGGTTTTGAGGTGCAACGACATATTTGTCGGGAATGATTTCTGATCGAATTTCCCGTCCGTTTCTCCCATAAACCATTTGTCATCTTCCTTGAGATCGTTCAGGCGTTTTGTGTTGATCCTGTCAACAGTATTACGTTTTGCGGCGAGCAGAATTCTGAACTCATCGTCAGTCGGCTCATAATCCGGATCATAGTTGTCATTGATGTCCCGCAGATCGTCGGTAGTTGCTTTGTCCAATCTGATTCTGTCGAGCATATCGATAAAATAGGGATCAGTCTGCCTGTAGACTTTGCGCAGTTCAACATATACGGGACTGACTTCTCGATAAGACATAGAGCTGAAGAAGTATTGGCTGTCATAATTCTGACCGATAATTTCCCACTCTTCACGCTTACAAACCGGCTCAAGCTGATAGCAATCTCCGACCATAAGCAATTGCTTACCGCCGAAAGGCAGATCAATTCCGGAATAAAATCTCAGCAGATAGTCCACGGCATCCATAATATCAGCTCGGACCATAGAGATTTCATCGATAATCACCAGATCCAATTTCTTGACAATCTTCTTTTTCATCTTATTATAGAAGACCATATCCAAGCGGCTGTCGCCGGGCATCAGCGGCCCAAACGGAATCTGAAAGAATGAGTGCATCGTCACGCCGCCGGCATTAATCGCCGCAACTCCGGTAGGAGCTGTAACAATGAACTTTTTTGTTGTGTTTTGACAAATATATTTCAAAAAAGTAGATTTCCCGGTACCTGCCTTCCCGGTCAGAAACACAGAGTGGTTCGTTTCTTCAATCAATCTCAGCGCGTTTTGAAATTCCTTGTTATCAAGGTCCATATTTTCAGGTAAGTCGTCTTCGAAAAAGTCTTTATCAGCCATATATATATTATCAGTCGGATATTTCAGTAAAATTCTTGGTTGTTATAATACGAAATTACTGACAAAAAATGTGATAATCCGGGCATGAACTTTTATACAATCGGGATTATTTTTCCACAATCAGTCGGTTATTATGCGATTAATCACTATTTTTGAGAAGTATTTAACATCGACAAAATATCACTAATATATGGAATGTTATTATGAATAAGATAGTTGGGATTCTCGTTTTCATTTTGGCAGTTTCTCAAAGTTTTGCTGAAGAACTGAACATGCCTTTTATGGATAAAAATTCCATGGGAGTACATCAATTCATTAAGTCAAACCCCAATGCTGACGGCAGAGATGTTGTGATATTCATACTTGATACGGGTGTCGATCCTTTGATAAAAGGACTGACTACAAGCGGATCGGGTAAGACCAAAGTGCTGGATATGCAAGATTTTTCAGGTCAGTTAACCATTACATTGCACATTGCCGAAGAAGAAAAATTGGGCGAAGACAAATGTTTGAATCATGATGAAACAGTAAGAGTCAGCGGCTTTGAAAAATTAGAATATAAGCCCGGCGACGATGTTTATTATATTGGAC
>JAQIDA010000051.1 GCA_027858275.1 Candidatus Kapaibacterium sp.
CAACAGAAAGCTAACGAGAAAAATCTAAAACTTCGATTCAAAACGGACTCAGATTTACCGGAAATCAAAGCTGACGGATTCAAACTGGAGCAAATGTTGCTTAATCTTATTGACAATGCAGTGAAGTATACTGACGAAGGAAGTATTCGTGTCAAAGCAAGGCAAAAGGGTAAAAACATTAGGATCGAAATTGTTGATACCGGTCTTGGAATACCGCAGGACAAGGCAGAAAGAATATTTGAGCGATTTTATATATTGGATAAATCCAGATCTCGGAAAGTCGGTGGAACAGGACTCGGACTATCTATCGTGAAACACATAGTGAATCTGCACAAAGGCGCAATCACAGTGAAAGGAACACCGGGAAAAGGAACAACGTTCACAATAGATTTGCCTCTTTAATAAAACTTGATCAGAAAAGTCGAGGTTCTTGATTTTAGTATTTTTTCAAAAAACTTAATCGATGAATAGGGGATATGCCGAGTTTATCGAGAGCTTCGTAATGGGCTTTTGTCCCGTATCCTTTGTGTCGAGCGAAACCGTAGCCGGGATAAAGTTTGTCAGCAGTTTCTGTCATCCAACGGTCTCGAGTAACTTTTGCGATTATTGAAGCGGCTGCTATGCTCAGTGATCTGCCGTCACCTTTGACAATTGTTTCATAGCTAATTCCGAATTCCTTGAAATAATTACCGTCAACCAAGAGATGATCCGGTTTGATTTTGAGATTCTCCGCGGCAATTCGCATTGCTTTTTGAGTTGCTTGTAAGATATTGATCTTGTCTATCTCCAGATGATCAACAATTCCAATCCCGACAGCAAGAGAGAGCCCGGGAATTAATTCAAACAGTTCCTCGCGTTTCTTCTCGCTCAACTTTTTTGAATCATTAATACCGAGATGTTCAGCCGGATCTGATTTGAAAATAACTGCTGCGGCGACAACAGGTCCGGCAAGAGGCCCGCGTCCGGCTTCGTCGATACCTGCTACAATATTTCCGTCGTTCCAATACGGCAGTTCAAACGAGCAATCAGGAGCGAAGAATTGTTGAGGTTTTTTCAAGTTCACATATTGTTTTTGATAAGTATCATGAATTCGTTTTTCAAAGTAATATCATCTTTTAGCCAACCTCGCATGACAGAAGTGATCATTTTTGAATTTATTTCAGAACCTTTGACGCCGCGTGCTATCATACAATAATGCTTGGCTTCAATAACAACCCCTAGTGCTTTTGGTTTGATCAAATCATCAATAAAATCAGCGATCTGTTCTCCGAGTTCTTCTTGAATCTGACCTCTGCGCGCAAACCAATCTACTATACGAGACAATTTTGAAACTCCGATAACATGTTTGTCAGGTATATATCCGATTGCGCATTGTCCGGAAATTGTCTGCCAATGATGCGAGCAAACTGACATTACTTCAATGCCTTTACTGATGACCAATTGATCAACATTGTGGCGATTTGGGAAAACCGTGTTTTGCGGAGGGGGAGTGAAACGACCTGAGAAAAGTTCATTGACAAACATTTTAGCAATACGTTTTGGAGTGTCTTGAGTGTTAGGGTCATTTCTTGAAATTCTGAGAATTTCCGTGACTTCTACAAATTTTTGTTCTAACTCTTTGATCATTGCAGAACGTTCATCTTCAGAGATCACACTGTTTGCGTTAGCGTCGAATAATTCTTGTCCGAAGGAATTTTCCAAAGGGAAATTTTCTGTTGAAGACTTCATGTCATCATTGAATTTTTCGTCTGTAAGATCGTAAGCATTTATTTTATTCGACTCATTCATTTTTTTTCCTCGTTTGAGATATTTTGAAAAATATCTATATTGAATTTAAACTCTGTGATCAATCATATTCCATATTTATGTATGTCAACCTCATCACCATAATAATCAGCATAGCTTGTGTTGGTTTCATATAGGCGTATTTTGTGAAGTGACGCGCCCGGAATCTTGTTTTCAAGAATACGCCAGAAACAAACTACGATATTTTCCACTGTTGGTATGATTCCTTTGAGAAAGTCCACATCAAAATTCAGATGTTTGTGGTCAACTTTATCAACAATTTCTTCATTGATAATAGATTGAAGCAACTTTAGGTCAATTATCCAACCAGTTTTTACTTCGGGTAGTCCTTTTACCGTTACTTCAATATCATAATTGTGTCCGTGTCCGTAATAATTAGCGCACTTGTTGTATATCGAATCATTTTCTTGACTGTCTAATTCAGGATTAAATAAACGATGAGCTGCTGAAAAGCTACTCTTTTTTGTGAGGTATATCATTATATGTTTTCTCCGACTTGATAATTCAAATTTATTACATATAGAGTGACTACAAAACAATGAAATGATTTTATAAAAAAACCGTATGACTAAAATAATCATACGGTTTGTTGAATTTGAAAGCACTCACAGGAATTAGTCGTCCAAAATAGACATACCGCTTCTTCCGGTTCTTGCCTCAATTGCAACTTCGTGCAAAGCAAATTTCAGACCTTCGATGATACCTTTTAATTTGTCAATCTTACCGAATGCGGCTTTTATCTCTGCCTTAAGTCTTTCATTTTCTAGACGTGTGTCAGCTTCCAGTTTAGAAATAGTCAGACCCCAATCATCCGCTACATCG
>JAQIDA010000071.1 GCA_027858275.1 Candidatus Kapaibacterium sp.
TTTTTAATCACTGCCATTTTTTTAAACATGAACTCCGCTATTTCTGATTAGGTCGGAATCTATCTTTCCATCCTTAAAGATTATAAGCCTGTCTGATTTATCCATTATTTTAGGATCATGCGTGGCAAAAATAAATGTTATACCCCTTTTTCTATTTAAACTATGCATTAAATCAAGCAGGGAGGATCCCGTTTCAGAATCAAAGTTACAGTTGACCCCGGAAACGATTCGATATTACACTCAAATTGTACTCAAGGCACAGATTTTTCAAATTTCCCGGCGGGATGATAGAAAATATCTGTATTTGCTGTCATTTGTCATACATCAGTATTATCGTCTCAATGATTTGCTGACAGAGACAATCCTGCAGGCAGTGCAAAGCTCGGTTAATACCAGCGTCCGGGAACACAAAGAAATATTTTATGAAACACGAAAAAATAGGTACCAGGTCATTAGCGATTTGGTTAATGACATGAACCAACAATTAACAGCCTTACGAAAAATCGGCGAGGCAATCAGGTCTCCCCTATCGGCTGCAGAGAAGTTGAAAACGGTTGAAACGTTGCTAACGCAAACGGATAAGCCCAACGATAATACCCTCCGGGAGAGATTGACGCTTTTGGAAAAAGAATCCCGCCGCGTTATCAAGGATGAGGACTATTATAATGTTCTGGAATTACGGTCAGTAAAGCTTCAAAACCGGGTTTCGGAAATTATCAAGCGCCTTGAATTCAGCCAAGCAGCATCCAGTAAACAGTTAATCGAGGCAATTGAATATTACAAAAACAAGGATGGTAATTTGGCTGTTGATGCGCCGCAGGATTTTCTTAACAGTGATGAGCAGTCGATGGTATTTGATAGTACTGGAAAAATCAGGATATCTCTCTATAAGGTGCTGTTGTTTGAAAAGGTCGCTGCCGGTATTAAATCCGGCTCATTGAACCTGCGTAATTCCTACAGATACCGCGCATTTGACGATTATCTTATTCGGAAAGATATTTGGAGAAATAAAAAAGATGAACTACTTGAACGCGCTCAATTAACGGCGTTTAGAGACTTTCAGAAGATTGAGTCAGAATTGCGGCAAACGCTCCAGGAGCAATATGTAATAACTAATGAGCATATTCTTACGGGAAAGAATAAGTTTACGACGGTAAATACAGATGGTACTCTGAAAATTATAACACCAAAAGTTGAAAAAGATGACACAAATACAGGAAGTGATTTATTTCCAAAGGATAGGTACATTCCTTTGGTTGAGATACTATCTACAGTCAATAAATTTTCACAGTTTAGCGACTGTTTTGAACATTGGCAAATCAAACATAACCGCAGCAAACCTGATGCACTCATATTCTTTGCAGGTATAATGGGATATGGCTGTAACATCGGTGTTCGGAAAATTGCTAAAATTTCTCGCAATGTTCGTCAGAACGAACTTGAAAATACTGTAAACTGGTACTTCTCAACTGAGAATATAAATAAAGCCAATGACAAAATTATAGAGTTGCTGGGTTATCTTGAGTTGCCGAATATTTTTAAGCAAAAACCATATCAAACTCATACCAGTAGCGACGGGCAAAAATTTAATATCGCTGTAGAGTCCTTAAATGCTAACTATTCTTACAAATATTTTGGCAAGGATAAAGGGGTTAGTGTTTACGGCTTTCTCGATGAAAGTCATCGGCTGTTTTCCTCAACGGTTATCAGTCCTGCAGAAAGAGAGGCTGCTTATGTTATCGATGGTCTGATGCATAATGAAGTTGTACAAAGCGATATCCATTCTACAGACACTCACGGCTACAGTGAAATTATTTTTGGCGTAACACACTTACTTGGAATATCCTTTGCTCCCAGGATTAAAAATTTCAAAAAGCAATATTTGTATAACTTCGAAGGAAAGAATGTTTTGCGTGACCTCAATTACAAGGTTCTTCCGAACCGCCGAATAAATGTAAAAATTATTTATAAAAACTGGGATGATATCCTTCGCTTTGTAGCAACGATTAAATTGAAGCAGAGCACAGCCTCGCAGTTGTTCAAGCGTTTAAGCTCCTACTCACGGCAGCATCCATTGTATTTTGCCCTGAAAGAATTCGGAAAAATTATCAAGTCTGTGTTTCTTGTAAAATATATTGATGATGTTACGCTCCGGCAGATTATCGAGTTACAGCTAAACAAGATGGAAAGCTCACAAAAGTTCAGCAAGGCGGTTTTCTATGACAATAATCAGGAATTTCAGCAGTCAACAAAAGAGGAACAACTAATCACGGAAGGATGTAAGCGGTTAATCGAGAATGCTATTATCTGCTGGAATTATCTGTATCTGTCTCAGCTTATCAATGACGTAGAAACTGACACTCAAAAACAGAATTTGCTCCAGACTATTAAGAACGGTTCCGTAGTTGCCTGGCAGCACATTAATATCCATGGGGAGTATGATTTTTCAGATGACATTCTGCGTAAATCTATTGAATTTCATCTCCCGGAATTGGAACAATTGCGGGTGGATTAATTCGGGAGATGAAAATGAACCATATCCCTTGAAAATCAATGATTTCAATCAAATCTCGTGACGATTTTCCCCTAAATGTTTAAATATACCCATTGTTTTTAAATCGTAAACCATACTTGTGAGCCATATTAAATCCTTACCACCAAACTTTTTCCAGTCTAAGGCTTTGGCCAATTCCCTAATTGAAACATAACAAGTACAGTTGAAAGTGCCGGAAGGATATGTAA
>JAQIDA010000092.1 GCA_027858275.1 Candidatus Kapaibacterium sp.
ATTTCTTCTCCAAGCAGATTGAAGACTTTAACAGTCACAATTTCACTTTGAGGCAGAACGAAATTAACCGATGCGTTTTCTTTAACCGGATTCGGATATACCGATACATGATAGAGAGCATCCATTTCTTCTTCTACGGAAACGTCATGCTTGATCGAAAATGCAAAAGGATCAGACCAAGGACCGTTACCGCCCTGGTTAGTTGCTCTCACACGCCAGAAATATTTAGTGTCAAAGTCGAGTTTCTGAATAAATGAAAATACTGAATATTCATACAGATCATATACCAATTCACCTGAGAAATACTCATCGAGAGCTACCTGAATCTGATATCTGTCATTGCGAGGTACAGGCAACCATCTAAGTGTAAATTTCACTTCAAGATCAGTAGCGTTGTTAGCAGGATAAGTCAATTCCGGTGTAGCGTCCGGCGCCAAAGGAATTGTATAGAAGTAAGAGAATCTCGACCATCTGGTTTCTCCGCTGTCATTGATTGCACTTACTCTCCAGTAATATTTCATATCATAATCAAGTCCGCTGATTTCGTGAGTAACAGACTTGATGTCGTTTTTGTCAATTGCTTTTGTAACAAAATCATCTCTTTCAGAAACTTGCAGATGATATGCTGCAGCTCTTGCTGAAGATTTCCATTCCAAAGTCAATGTTGTCGGAAGATCCTCCGTGCCCGTGGTTGGAGTTAATAATATCGGAATTTCAGGTCCGTGAACTGACGTAGTGCATGAGAACGCTGTAGACCAATCACTGTATCCAACTTCATTTTGAGCTCTCACACGCCAGAAGTAAGCTGTTTCATAATCAAGTCCCGCAATTTGGAAACCTGTTCCGACAATGCCTACGCTGCCGTTAGTAACATAAGCGAAATCGTCAGTTTTTGACAAATTGATTTCATAAGTATCAGCGCCTTCAACTTCTGTCCATTTGAAGAAAATTGTAGGAGGCTGATTGTCCTCTGTATCTGCCGGCGACAACAATGTCGGACCCTCTATTTTTGTTTTGAACATCCAAGGTTCAGGGTAATCGCCGTGACAATCACTGAATGAAGCTGACACGCGCCAGAAGTATTCTGCGTTGTTGGCAGGAACAGTTATGGAGAAAGTTGTAGAAGTCAGTCCCGGAGAATCAACAATCATATTGCTGAATTCATCATCGCCGGCCAACTGCAAGTGATAGAAAGCTCCGTCAGAAACATTTTCCCACTCTAAAACGACGTCATGTGATATGCCTTGTTGATTGTTTGCAGGGAAGATCATATCTACGGGAGCAACAGTAGTTGTGAATGCGCGAAGATCGGACCAAAGCCCTGTATTTAAGTGGTCTTCTGCTCTGACTCTCCAGAAATATTCTGTTAAGCCTTCAGGTGAATTGATAACATCAGATAATTCTCTAATATCATTTTTATCAAGCACTATATTTTCAAATGCGTCATCGGTGGCGAGTTGAACTCTGTATGCTGTTGCAGTCAGAACTTCTTCCCATTTGAATTCATGAGCCAACGGAAGGCAGGCTCTGTTGTTGATCGGGCTGATTGTGCCGGGAGCAACATATTTTGTTTTGTAATAAAATACATCCGGGGATTCTGAACGGCATCCGCCATACTCAGAGAAAACTCTCCAATAATATCTTGTATTTAAAGTTGGAGCAGTCCAGGTATATGATTCATCTGTCAGACCTTCTTCATCTTCAAGCAGAGAAGAAAAATCAGCATCAGTTGAAACTTGGAACGTGTATGTATCGTGGTATTCCGGCTGAGTCCATGTAAATGAACTGGTCAAATCCATACCTGTCGACATATTTTCAGGGACAAGTAATTCCGGAGCTTCTTGAGCAGTGCTGAATTTATGAAGATCAGTCCATGCAGTAGCACAACCCGTAAACGAAGCACTTACACGCCAGTAGTACTGTGCGAAATTCTGCGGCACGGCAACTGTGTACGAGGAGGAAGCTATTTCATAATTTTCTTCGACAAGATATTCTTCTGTCATTGTTGAGGAATTATACATCTCAAAATGATAAGCAACAGTGTTGGCAACGTCGTCCCAATTGAATGACATAACTAAAGGTTGACATGAGCTGTTATCAAGCGGAGCAACTATAGCAGGGCTTGGTGACTGAGTTTGAAAACTCCATACATCCGAATAGTTCATGGAATTATCAGTAAAAGTAGTTTTTATTCTCCAATAATATATTTCATTATCATTGGGTAACAAAAAATCATAACTTGTGGGAGACGGGTTCAATCCGGTTACCTTGAAAACCAAATCAGGGTATGTGAAAATGGTCGATGTTGAAATTTCAAGACTGTAGCTTTCGGCTGCAGTATTGATTTGCCACTGAAAAAGTTGCTGTCTTTCAGCACATTGATTGCTGTCGGCAGGACTCAATAGTTCTGTCGGCGGATAAGCTGCATTCATTTGGCTTACGCCCAGGACGGCAAATAAAATAACAGCAAGAAAGCTTATGATGCTTTTGTTGAAGAAGTTCATAGAAAAAATCTCCGTTTTTTTATAATATAACATTTTGTATTAGTTCTCATTTTAGTGTTATTGCATACATACATTAATACTTATCGAGTATAACGAATCAAAATACAATTAAGTATTTGTTGATTCAATAAAACATGTATCAAAAAAAGTACCGGAAATCATATTTTGTAAATATTATTTTGATATTACGATAAATAACAATAATAGACAGCTCCTCCCGTTAGATTATTAGCACTCTATGAAGGAGAGTGCTAATTTTTGAAAACAAATATTATATGCGGCTATGTACGACATATAAACAATTATCATATAAGGAGGTTATCCTATGAATTTGATTCCTTTGCACGATAGAGTTATCGTTAAAGCATCCCAGCCTGAAGAAGTAACTAAGGGCGGCATTATTATTCCTGATACAGCCAAAGAAAAACCGCTGCACGGCGAGATCATGGCAGTCGGAACAGGTAAAATCACAGAAGACGGAAAGATTGTTCCTCTTCAGGTCAAAGTCGGCGACAAAGTTTTATACGGAAAGTATTCAACAAACGAGATTAACGTGGACGGTGAAGAATTCTTGATGATGCGCGAAAGCGATATTTTCGCAATTGTCAAATAACTGTCAGATAATCCTGACACTTATTTGAAGTATAATAATAAAAACAACAATTACTAATAAAAGAATAAGAGAAAAATAATGGCTAAACTTATCAGTTATGATTTCGAAGCTCGCTCAACACTCAAAAAAGGTGTCGATAAGCTCGCGAATGCCGTAAAAGTTACATTGGGCCCCAAAGGTCGCAACGTTATTATCGATAAAAAATTCGGTGCTCCAACCGTTACCAAAGACGGCGTTACTGTCGCTAAAGAAATAGAACTTGAAGACGCAGTTGAAAACATGGGTGCCGCTATGGTCCGCGAAGTTGCTTCAAAAACCAGCGATGTTGCCGGTGACGGTACTACAACAGCTACGGTTCTTGCTCAGGCAATATATCGCGAAGGTTTGAAAAACGTAACAGCGGGCGCAAACCCAATGGAACTAAAACGCGGAATCGATCTTGCTGTCAAAACAATTACTGAAGAATTGGGAAGAAACAGCCGCGAAGTCGAAGGCAAAAAAGAAATCGCTCAAGTGGGATCAATTTCAGCGAATAATGATACAACAATCGGGGGATTGATTGCCGAAGCGATGGAAAAAGTAGGTAAAGACGGCGTTATTACTGTAGAAGAAGCCAAAGGCACTGAAACAGATTTAGACGTAGTAGAAGGCATGCAGTTCGACAGAGGTTATCTTTCACCGTATTTCGTAACAGATTCAGAATCAATGGAAGTTCTTCTCGAAGATCCGTATATTTTGATCTACGACAAAAATATAACTGCTATTAAAGATCTTCTTCCTATCCTTGAAAAAGTATCTCAAGCGGGTCGCCCTTTGTTGCTTATCGCTGAAGACATTGAAGGCGAAGCATTGGCTACTCTCGTAGTTAATAAATTGCGCGGAACACTTCGCATCGCAGCAGTCAAAGCTCCCGGTTTCGGCGACAGACGCAAGGCTATGCTCGAAGATATAGCAGTTCTCACAGGCGGCACAGTTATCAGCGAAGAAAAAGGCTACAAACTCGACGCTGCTACTTTGGCATTCCTCGGAACAGCTAAAAAAATCCAGATCGACAAAGACAACACGACTATCATTGAAGGCGCCGGCGAAGGCGATTCTATCAAAATGAGAATCAATGAAATCAGAAGCCAAGTCGAAAAAACTACAAGTGATTACGACAGAGAAAAACTTCAAGAACGCCTTGCTAAATTAAGCGGCGGTGTTGCTGTTCTTCAAATCGGCGCTGCTACAGAAGTCGAAATGAAAGAAAAGAAAGCTCGCGTGGAAGATGCATTGCATGCTACTCGCGCAGCTGTTGAAGAAGGTATCGTACCGGGCGGCGGAGTCGCATTTTTGCGTGCCGTTATAGCTCTTGATGCTCTTGTTGCTCCTTCGGAAGAACAGGCAATTGGGATCAACATTATTCGCAAAGCAATCGAAGAACCTATTCGTCAGATCATTATTAACGCCGGCGGCGAAGCTTCCGTTATTGTTAATAAAATCAAAGAAGGAACAGGCGCATTCGGTTATAACGCCGCAACTGACAAATTCGAAGATCTCTTCGAATCAGGCGTTATCGATCCTACTAAAGTTACTCGCATCGCTCTTCAGAACGCAGGCTCAGTCTCAGGATTGCTCCTCACAACTGAGGCTACAATCGTTGACGCTCCGGCAAAAGACGCCGGCGCAGGAATGCCTCCTATGGGCGGAATGGATCCTATGGGCGGAATGGGTGGTATGGGCGGCATGATGTAAATCATCACGCAAAACATTTTTTCTTAAGTTGAACTAAAAATCCCGTATCGTCTCTGATGGTACGGGATTTTTTTATAGACTCTGCTAACTCTCAGCGAAAGAAAAAAGCAGGGCATAATTTTATCAGGACTCGCATTCATAATTTCTCTAATAAAAGAAGTATATTGCTAATATTATTTAGCCGAGCAATTAATCAATATCTTTTGAGCAACAAATTGCCGGATATTATTTAACAATACGAGGGAAGAAGCACTATGTCCAAAATTACAGTATTATTTTTATTTATTCTAATCTCTTGTTCTTCGGTTTCTGCTGAAAAGATGACGAAAATTGTGTATTCAGGCATATATAGTGATGGTCCTGTTACAATATACAAAGCTAAAGGCGAGAGCATGGTCAGAAGAATAGAATCTGTTGATTCTTCAAGTAATGAACAGCAGATGATTATTTACAACGGGGAAGAAATATTTGTAGTTAATCTTTTTAACGGAACAGGGGAGTATACGCGTATAAACGAAACCGCCGACAAGTTCAATATGCCTATTTTTTCCGGAGACTCGCTTAAGAATCTTTGGTTCGGAAATGAATTTCAATTTGTAACAAAAGATAAATCTAAAATAAATACACATCCAAAAAACAGCAAAATTACTATTAGAGAAATGCCCGTATCAAAGAATGTTATCAAGCTGTTGATAAATAATCAGACGAACAAACCTATAGCGATTGAACATTACGATAATTCCGGGAGTTTGGAAGAATTTTATGAATACCTTGAGTATGACACGGATTTGGAATTAGTTGATAGTTTGTTTGAGAGACCCACCGGCATTAATTTTATTAGGGGATACCGACGTACTGCCGAAGAAGATTTCTCACTTAGATCCGGCATGCGAAGTTTCTTTTTGACCAAACATGATACAACTCTCCTCATCCGAATGGTTAAGGC
>JAQIDA010000089.1 GCA_027858275.1 Candidatus Kapaibacterium sp.
TCGTCGTTGGGCATATTGTGATAACGGTCGATCGGAACGAGTTCGGCGAACTCTATTCCTTCGACTGCTGCAAATTCACGAACTACTGCCGTCGGATGATAGGGCGCGCTGTATTTGAGCATTATGTATTTTGACAGATCGGGAGCGTTTTTGCTGCTTAGTATTCGGTTCCGATATTTAATATCGCTGATCGATTTTGACTTAAAACTATAGTTCACTGATTCAACAGAATACTTTGTGCAGAGTTTGTCTGCTTCAAACAGACCGATTGAAATCGCTTCGCCGGACTGCAATTTTGCGACGGCGTATTTGTTAAGTTCGATATTGTCGGATAATTTTACGTAAATTCTGTCATGATAGTATTGTTGATTGGGACTTATGTTTTCGGCAAAGCTGATGCTGACTGCTACAAAACATAGTAAAAAAGCAATTATAGTAAATTTTTTCAAAACATTTTCCGATCTATAATGGTAAAATTAAATTCCAATTTCTTCTGTTTCTTCGGTCTTATCTACAAGGCGATAATTTACTAAAAAACCCTGATTATACAAATGATTTATTATTCACTTAATGAATGATTGAGATAATATAATTAGAGTCACTCCTCATGACGGGATTGAGTATAAGGGTTCAATCTTGCGTAGGAGCGTATACTTGTGGTCGCCCGATGCATTTCGGCAAGAGAGTCAAGAAATCATCAAACAGTTTGTTCCGCCGGGCGACCACAAGGGTTCGCCCCTACAAAAGAGACAATTACCGGACAGAAGAGATTAATTACTTATTCTCGAGAATTTTCTTATATTGAAATATTCGTGACTGAGTATCTGTTAATCTGAACAGTTGTATAATTTTATTGATATGTGATATATGCCTGAACAAAAATCAACTACGCAAAAAGGCCGTGAGGGCGAAGACTCCGCTACTGATTACTTAATCAAAAAAGGCTACGAGATTGTAAAAAGGAATTTTCACTTCGGCAGAAGCGGAGAGATGGATATTATAGCTAAAGACGGAAATTTCTTAGTATTTGTTGAAGTGAAGGCTCGGCGATATAAGTCGTACGGCAGTCCCTTAGAGGCTATTACTTATTCTAAAATAAAAGCCTTGCGACGAGTTGCCGAAGGCTGGTTGTATGTAAACAAGATTGTTGATCAAGAATGCAGGTTCGACGTGATTGCCGTGGATATGAGCAAAGCTCCGTTTGAGATTGAACATATAGAAAATGCTTTTTGACAATAGTTTATTTCGATTCTTTCGCCCATTCTTTCCATGTATCAGGCGTGTGGCCTACGGCTGCTTTCTGACCGAATCGAGTTAGGGGAGTTCGGAACAGAAGCGGGAATTCGAGTAATTTCTCTTCGATATCATGAATCACAAATTTTAGATTTTTCTTTTCGTATTCTTTTCCTGCGGTATCAATCAGGTCTTCCACAGGTATCGAACGGGAGATACTGTTAAGCTCTCCTTTGCTGATTGCTTTTTCGTTCAGATCAACAAATTGTATTTTGATTGATCGTTCTTTGAAGAAGCGCTGCGCTTTGGCAGTGTCTTTGCATTTTTTTGTGCCGAATATTTGAATGATTGATGCCATTTTTTCGATTAGATTATTTGTTGAAATATTTTTTTGCCAAAGCTGAGTTCTTCTTATTTTCGATTATATCTTCAGTTTTGTCATCGAGCAGACGAAAGAAATCGAAACCTGTTTGATTTTCAACTTCATCAACAGTTGTGAGATGCTTCATAACTTTGTCACGCCTCGGAGTATTTTGATCGAAAATATATGCTACAACATAAGGTTTGTGTTGTTTGTTATCAATTACTATAATCTTCCAATATGCAGAAGGTATTATGTGCGTTTCATCAGCTTCAGGGAGCTTCAGACTACCGGCATCATTGTAAATCGGACCTGTCATAACATATACTTCTCCGACTTCTTTGACGAGTCTTCTGACAGCCTCTTCAAGTTTTTTCCACGGGCCTTGGTTCAAGGCTGCTTTTTGGGGGGTAATATTTGACAAATAATTTGCTTCATAGAAGTTTCTGTATCCTTTGAAAGATGCCAGCGGAGCTTGGTGTCCTCTGTCGGTTTTCAATTTTTTGTTTGCTTTTTTATAATCATCGGGTTCGAGAGTTTCATTCTCTTCAAGCCAAGGATCTGCTTTCCATTTGCGTTTTTTTATTGACTTACCGGTGATTGCGGCGGAGTCTAAGCGGTAAGCGACCCAATCAGCAAATTTAGTTGTGTCATTTGAGCTGAGTGCGTACAAATCGCGAATTATCAGATCATTTGAATCGGGACCTCCCAAAGGATATCCGTAGATAAAATGTTTGCAATGAATTTCAGGAGTAGCTGCAGCTGCAGTTGTGAATACTGTGAATATCAGCGAGAGACTAAGCAGAATTTTTAGTTTCATGATGTTACTTTCAGTGCAGTGACGCAAATATTTATTTGTCGGTGAGTATAAAATCACGATACTGAGGAAGTCTTATTTCAATTGAATGAACAGCGACTGTTCTATTTGCTTTTTTCAGATTCAATGGGCAAAATAAAGGCGAAATTGCTCCC
>JAQIDA010000093.1 GCA_027858275.1 Candidatus Kapaibacterium sp.
CCGGGCGACCACAAGGGTACGCCCCTACCTAAGATATTTTATGTTCAAGTGTTTGTTTCGTGCTGTCAACTTGTCTAAAGTAAAGAAACTTTATATAAGTTTCACTATAAATATATTCAATATATTTTGTCAATCCCTTTTCCAATTCCTAAAGAGAAAATCAAAAATCGTTCCCGGAAGAATTTTTAATATATAAGCAGCAATATTCATAATTCTAGGAAACGCGATTCGAGATTTCCCGTTTTCGATTCCCTTAATGATAATAGTAGCTGCCTTTTTCGAATCCATCAAAAACGGCATTTTGAATTTATTCACGGAAGTCATATCAGTTTCCACAAAACCCGGGCGAACGTTGATGACCTTGACCGCCTCGTGCTTCAATTCAATCCGTGCCGAATCTAAAAGATGAGTAACTGCCGCCTTACTTGCCGAGTAAGCACCTGATTCCGGCATTCCCCGTGAGTCAGCCAAAGAACTAACTCCGACAATTGTACCCGACTTCCGAGCTTTCATCCCGGGAACCACAGCCTCAAATCCGTTAATCATACCGAAAACATTCACTTGAAAGATTCTTTTGAATTCCTCACTGTCCATATTCGCGAACTTCGGCGAACCGGAAATGCCGGCGTTCAATACAGCTACATCAATATGTCCCAATTTATCTTCCGCAAAAGCTATGGCGGCTTTCATGTTGTCTATATTCGTAACGTCGCACTCGCAGAAGAAAGATTCTCCGCCGGATGAATTTATAGAACCGGAAAGATCTTCCAAGAGTCTCAGATCCCGAGCTGCGAGGACAACTTTATGACCAAGTTTGGCGTAACGCTCAGCGACGGCACGCCCGATGCCGCGTGAAGCTCCCGTAATGAAAATATTCATTAGTGATTCCTGTAGATTGATTGTATGTTTTTTGCAAGATACGAAAATTTAAGAATTTGTTAAGATATATGAACAGGATTTTACGAATTGGAGTAAAAGAACAGGATTAAGATGAATACTGTTCACTTAAACTCGGTCATCGAGCGGAGTCGAGATGCAGCACGTGATGAAAACAAGGCCAATAAGACATCTCGACTCCGCTCGATGACCAAAATTTAACTAAATAAACAGTATTGGGATTAAGATATCTGATTGATTTCAACAAAACAAGATATTATTTTTCTTAATCCTCTTCATCATCTTAATCCCGTTCAATCCTGTTCAAATTAAATATTTCTCCCTATAATTTCTTATATTGAGAAATCTGATTAATGATTATCGGCGGAGAATCAATGACGGAAACAGCAGGATTACGAAATAAAACACAGAACATAGGGCTAATCCTCGGCCTGATAATTTTCGCGATATTAATGTTTAGCGACTTAGTCCCGAACAATCCTGCCGCTACACGTACAGCTGCATTGGCAGCTCTTGCGGCGACATGGTGGATAACAGAGGCTATCCCCTTGGCAGCAACTGCATTGATTCCCTTGATTCTCTTTCCTTTGCTCGGCGTGATGAGCGGAAAATCAGTAGCCGTACAGTATTTCAACAGCACGATATTTTTGTTTGTCGGCGGATTCTTAATTGCCGGAGCAATGGAAAAATGTAATCTGCACAAGCGAATCGCACTCAGGATAATCCGTATAATCGGGGTTTCACCAACGGGTATAATTTTTGGATTTATGGCCGCCTCAGCCTTTCTGTCAGCATTTATTTCTAATACTGCAACAGCAGTTATGATGCTGCCTATAGCAATTGCGGTTATCTCCAAAGCTGAAGCCGTTTCCGGCGAGAAAGACTCTAAAAAATTTGCGACAGGGCTGATGCTCGGTATTGCCTACGCCGCCTCGGTCGGGGGAGTGTCCACTTTAGTAGGTACGCCGCCCAATCTCGTTTTTCACAGAATATTCGAGATGAGTTTCCCTGACGCTCCCGAAATTAGTTTCGGACTGTGGACAATTTTCGCTTTGCCGCTGACGGTCGTGATGCTTGTCGTTATATGGATTTTATTGACAAAAATCTTCTTCAAATCCAACAAAACTATCATAGACAAACATACAATTGATGATGAATATAAGTCGCTCGGCAAAATGTCGTCCGATGAAAAATCCGTGATGATAATATTTGTTCTTACAGCCGTTCTGTGGATGTTCCGCCAAGATTTGAATATAGGGGCTTTCCACCTGCCCGGTTGGTCAAATTTCCTGAGTTCCCCAAAATTAATCGATGACGGAACCGTGGCGATATTTATGAGTATGCTCCTGTTTTTCATCCCTTCAAAAAACAAAGGGCAAATGATACTCGGCAAAGATGCATTCACTCGTTTGCCGTGGGGTATAATCATATTATTCGGCGGCGGTTTTGCTTTAGCTGCCGGTTTCGCTGAATCCGGTCTGTCGGAATCTCTCGGCAAAATGTTGAGCGGAGCAGCTGACAGTCCGCTCTTAGTGACAATCGCCTCCGTCTCAGCCGGATTAACTTTCCTGACTGAACTGACCTCGAACACTGCGACCACTCAGACAATACTTCCGATATTGGCATCGGTCTCAAAAGCAACGGGGATCAATCCCTTATTACTAATGATCCCTGCAACCATATCGGCCTCATTCGCATTTATGCTGCCGGTCGCGACTCCGCCGAACGCAATTATCTTCGGTTCCGGTAAAGTCCGCATCGCTGATATGGTGAAAGTTGGAATTGTTCTGAATCTGATCGGTGTCTTTGTGACGACTGTCCTGTTTTTGACTTGGGGCAGATTTGTATTTGGAATCTGATCAATATTAAATATTAGTATTTGATATATCTCTGAATATTCCTTAAACTGTGCTTTCTGAATAAATATTATAAAGCTATAGAATTGCCGGGAGCCTCATAAATATGAACGACAAAAAATATACTACACTCAGTTTTGGGAAATTGAAATTCGACGCGGCTATTTGCCTAAACAGCGATTTACCCTCTTTGGAAGAGTTCGCAAAGTTGGGTGATATGCCAATACTTGCCGCGGACGGAGCCGCCGGCAGACTCAGGAAAATAGGAGTGACGCCATCTGTTATTATCGGTGATTTGGATTCGCTGTCCTCAGAAGATATTGCGCATTTTGAAAAAGTGAAAATTATCTCTGTGCCTGATCAGGATACAAATGATTTTGAAAAAACTCTCAAATACGCCCAATCAATGAATTATCATTCAGTACTGATCCTCGGCATTCACGGGGGAGAAATGGAACATACTTTGAACAACTGGAGTGTGTTTGCTCGATATTCAAAATCGATGAATCTTGCTTTGTATGATGCAGGTCGTTACGGCATTTCTCTTGATAAAAGCATTCATGCGGAAGTAAAAACAGGGGAGACAATTTCCTTGATACCTCAGACTAAAACCATAATATCAACTGAGAATTTGAAATGGCAATTATCAGAAGAGATTCTGCAGCTTGCTGTTCGAGAAGGGGCGAGGAATGTGGCGGAATCGGATTCGATTACTCTGGAAATACACAGGGGAGAGCTGCTGCTCTTCATTGACGGCAGACTGCCTTCCGCGCCGTCTTATGATTAAATACGATACTATATCGCCTTAATAACAGCCATAGTTATATCATCATATTGAGCAGTGCCGGCGGCAAAATTTTGAACAGCCTGAATTTGGTCATGCATTATTGAACTCGCCGATTGTCCGGCATCTCGTATCAGATATTCCATTATCCGATCTTCCCCGAATTCATTATTATCCGCGTCGGGAGTTTCGTTTACACCGTCGGTATACATCAGCACAATATCGCCGCTTTTAAGATTAATAAGCCCGCTGTTATGCTTTATAGGTCCGTCCGTTACGCCGAGAATCAACCCTCCGTTTTTCAACATTTCCACGCTTCCGTCTTTTTTGAGGAAGATAGGCGGATTGTGTCCGGCGTTTATATATTCAAAGGATTTGCCCTCCGAGTTTAATATCCCGCAGAAAGCTGTGACAAACTTGTCGGCAGTAGTGTTTTGGTAAACTATGCCGTTGAGTCGTTCCATTATTTCTTTCAAGGGCAATCTCAACGGAGCCAGAACTCGCAATACCGCCTGAACATTTGCCATCAGCAGCGCGGCAGGCATCCCCTTGCCCGAGACGTCGGCAACGACGACCAAAGTCTCATGCTCGGACAATTTAATAAAGTCATAATAATCACCGCCCACCTGTCTCGACGGAATTGTTGTGCCGGCTGTGTCGAATCCGACGATCTCCGGCAATTCACTCGGCAGCAGATTATTTTGTATTTCACGAGCTGTTTGCAGTTCGCTTTGAAGTCGTTTTTTATCAAGTTCTTCACGGAATAATCTCTCGTTTTCCAAAGCCGAAATTGCAGTAGTACCGAGTGCCTCAATAAACTGAATGTTCTCCGCTTCGAACTTGTCCGAATTCATTTTCTTGCCGATAAGCAGCAGACCTTTCACAGATCCCTGCACATTCATAGAAGATGTAATACACAAATCAAATTCTTTAACAAAATCAGCAATGTCTGTATCTTCTGTATCTGATATATCAGCAGTTTGCTCAAAACGCAGAAGCAAACGCAATTTGTCTGCCGGCAATTCAGCGTCGAATCTGTTAACCAAAGGTTCAAATTTAATTTCAGAGCTTACCTCACTCCCTGAGCCTTGTTCAGTGAGCATAAATAAGGCGAAGCGTGTGACCATCAATTGTCCCATCAAGTGCAAAGACAGCAATCCGACTATTTGCTCTCTTGTCAACAATAAACTGAAATCATTGTTAATTTCAAATAATGTAGACAACAACTGATTCTGCTTTTCAACGTTCTTTTTTTCAAGAATCAGCGAGGTTTTATCCGCCGCGCTGCCCAATGCGTTTGCACAAATTGTGCCGACAAGTTTGGCATAATATTGCTCATCATCTCTGAGATCTTTTGAATTTATCGGGCGGCTGATGCATATCAACGCAAGGAGATTATGTTCGTAAATGACAGGCAAACCGAAAAAATAACCTGCGTCGAGCAATGCCTTTTCGACAGTTTCCTTTTTGTCAAACGGTCTAAAATTTTGAATGCTAAAAGCCGGCAATTCCTTCAGTTTACATTTACCTTTGGAGATTTCAACCCTGAATTTCTTTTTATCTTTGTCCGGGATCAGGACAGCTGCGCGAAACACTCGAAGCTTCCCCATCAAAGTCAGCAATGCGGCGTTGAGAATATAATTAGAATCAGTGCTTTCATTCAACTTCGCGCTGAGATCGAGCAAGGACTCCAAATTTATTGATATTGTGCTTTTCGTATTCATATCCAACTTATTGATATTTAAATCCTACAAAGTAATAACAGAGTTTATCGTCGTCGGCATTAAGATTTTCTCTTCGATATTGTTATTCGCCGGATTAAACAGCATAAGATTCATTGAATCATTTTCAAACAACAACAATCTTTTTCGATGTTTGGCATAATAAACTAGATCATATTTACCTCGCAAAACAGGTATAGGAGAGCTGACTGACAGCGTATAAATTTTGATCAGAAATTCATCCGTTGAAAAATAACAATAGTTATTGTCCGCGACATCGGCTGATATCGGGCGCATATCTATAGAATTATATCTTGTTATACTCAGATCAGATTTGCCGATCAACTCATGATTAATCGGGTTGATAAGAGCCAATTCACACTCTGTTTTTTTATCTGTATCGTCATATTTACCCGCTCCTGCCGAGAGGATTACAATTTTGCCTTGGTCGGGAGAAACACCTGCGAATATCGGCGCGTAAGAAACGAATACTTCCGCTTCCTGCTTATGCGTTCGAGTATCTATTACCGTCGCATAGTTAGAACCGCGGCAAGCCACAAACATCTGATTGCCTACACAGGCAGCCGAAACCGGATTGTTTTTCGTTTCAATTTGTCGGGCAATTGTGTAATTTGTCATATCGATCAGCGAGATTTTTGAATTATTACCGTGTAGAACGTAAGCATCGGTAGCGTTTGGGAAACTTATATCAGTCGGCTCAAGTTTCTCGGCTGAAAAATCATAAACTGCCAAGCGTTCAAAAGTCTGATCATTGAAAACTTCAATACTGTAATTCTCAGGGATCAAAACATATAATTTATCCATAAATCTAAGGAGTTTTGACGGAATATCGCTAAGCGGCTCGGTATTATTATCCGCAAGCAAATCCTCGGACAGAATTTCTCCGTCAGGCAGCCCAATTTTGATCAATCTGTTGTTTTGACTCGAAGCCGCAACGACAGAATAATCAATATCAGAATTGTTAATTGTTATCTCATCATATTCGCAAGAACTCAAAGAGACGATTAGAACGGAAAGCAACAGTATAATAAATGATTTCATAATAAAACTCCGAATATATATTTAATTATTTGATAAATGCAGAATCACTATAATCTTTTGATGACTTCTCTGATCAGCGTTGTCAGAGCCGGTTCTGCCTTAGCGGCAGTTTTCAAAATATTTTCAAGCAAAGCCGGTTTCAAAGCATCGGGATAGCATTCATCCGTCATCACGGACAGACCCAAAACATCAATCCCCATGTGTTTAGCCGCGATTGTTTCCGAAACAGTACTCATCCCGACCACATCAGCGCCGATATTCCTCAAAAACCGGTATTCCGCGCGAGTTTCCAACATCGGTCCGGGCATTGCGACATATACACCTTTGAATACTTGAATTTCCTGCTCCAGAGCGATTTTCTCCGTCAGAGCTATCAGCTTTTGGGAATAAGGCTCGCTCATATCCGGGAAACGTGTCCCGAGCTTATCGCTGTTCGGACCAATCAGCGGATTGCCGGGCAGCATATTGATATAATCATCAATCAACATCACATGCCCCTTTTTGAAATTCGGGTTCATCACACCGCAGGCGTTAGAAATTATCAAAGTTGAGATGCCGAGGAACTTCATTACTCGAACCGGAAAAACTATTTCCTGAAATGAGTAGCCCTCATAATAATGTACACGACCTTGCATCGCGACAACAGTCTTGTGACCCATCTTCCCGATCAGCAATTTCCCTTTTTGAAACTCAAGAGTAGAAAGCGGGAAATGCGGGATGTCCTCATAGTCGATAGTATATTCAACATCGATATGATCTGCCAAACTGTGCAAGCCGGTGCCGAGAATAATCCCGATATCCGGCTTCAAATCGCATATTTCCCGTATATAAGAAACAGCCTCGTTTATATTTTCTTCAAGTTCTTTAGTGTTCGCAATCATAAGGTCTCTCAAAATACCCGATTATTCAATAACCTTCAATATAAGCATTCCGTTTATATTATAAATATATTTTTTTCAGGCTTACGAATAGGATATTCTTAAATATTACAAAATTATTGTGGCTTTGACTGAGACCGGGCGGATTATGCGGGGTATTGATTTGGTTGGTGTTGTGTGATCCTCACCTCGCCGAAGCCACAGCCGCCACATGAATCTCCCTCACACCTGCTTCCAGCAAACATAAAGCGCAGCGATTCATTGTCGAAC
>JAQIDA010000117.1 GCA_027858275.1 Candidatus Kapaibacterium sp.
GTACATAGTTTATACCGAATCAGATTATGTGAATATTATTTTGTGATTAAACACTCATGATGTCCAAAAACTCAGCACAAAAGAAATCACCGGCGGAGCAATTACTCCCGATGAAGGAAAAAGAGTAATTGAGAACATGTCGGTTTCTGACAATGGGACTCTGTCAGCAACAGTTTCCGACACAATGTATTTCTATTATATATCGAACAGGAAATATTTGTTTTCACATAAATTCAATGATGGAAAGCCAACGGATATGCACATATCTTCGGACGGCAAATATTTAGCTGTTACGCTGTCTTACAATGAATATAACATCTATGAGATAGAAAACAATAAATGTGTGTATTTAGCAGAAACGGGGAAATACTGCTATCTTCTTTTCGATCCTGAGGATAGTTCTAAGCTGCTAATCCAAGATGACGACAGCAAAACAATTAAATTCTTGAACTTAAGCCCATATTCCATAATTGCTGAAATGGAAACAAACGAGAATATAGTTTCAATAGACTTTTATAATAATAAATTTGCGACTCGGGGCAACATGTCTGGATCGGAATATAGATTGGAAGGTTTCGAATTGTTGAAGAAAGTTCCGGTGTCGAACTCGGTTTACGCAAGTTTCTATAAAAATGATATGATATATATGAGATATGGCATCAAATTTAAATTGGGAAATTAAGAATGAAAACGCTTGTTATTTTATTATCTTTTTTCATATTCAATTTCGTGTCACTTTTGGGGCAGAAGGACAGCTGTGACAGCCCCTATGCGCCGGGAAGATTTATATTTCTGGCTAAAGTGCAAATTGTAAACACCGATTTCGGAATTTTACGGTCTGTCAATGACGAGTTGTTGGGTTCTTTGCCGTTTGATGCTGAATTGACTGATGATTTCCCTGCACGACCTATGTATAAATTAGAACTGAATCTCTCTCCCTTCAAAAGCGGTATTTTCTCAATTGTGACAATCTTTCATTCAAGCGGCTCAAGAGTTAGTTATGCGGATTACTCCGGGCTATATACGAGTGATATTGTGTTCTCCGCTTTTGGTGTAGGAGCCGGATATACAAATTTCTTTTCTAAAAAAACAGATATAATAAAAATTGGTTTTAATGTTGATCTTGGTTTTATGAGTAAAGAATATACTTTTAAGACAACTGTCCGAATTGGAGACGAAACGGAAATACAGGGTCAGAAGTATAATGAGAGTAGTGTTTACGTACAACCGGGGCTGATTGTAGCGTTTAATTACAAAGCATTTATGATTGGTTTGAACTTGAATTATATGATGGATTTCAACGGCAGATTCATGGACGACCGGGAAAATGTTATCTCGTACAGAGGATTTAGACCGGGACTTGTTTTTGGATTGAATTCTAATGTTATCAAATAACTTTTTATCTCCACAAAAAAAAGGACTGCCCTTTAGCAAGACAGTACTTTAACAAATCAAATCCACTACATCTATACCCGATATGATATAATTGTTAATAATTATTTGGAATTATACCCGAAATGATATATATTTGTGTTGGAATGTTGTTTTATACCCTTTAAGGTATACTAATGAATAAAAACACTTTGAGTTCATTTGTTAAAAGCAGAAGAAAGATATTAGGTCTTACTCAAGTAGACTTAGCCTTGAAATCCGGAGTGGGATTGCGGTTTGTCAGAGATATGGAACAAGGGAAAAACTCTTTGCGAGTGGATAAAATCAATCAGGTTCTTTACTTGTTCGGTCATGTTATGTCTCCCGTAAATATTGGAGGAAGCGATAATGTCGAGGAAAGTTAGAGTCTTTATGCATCAAGAGTTTGCGGGAATATTGTCCGAAACTGACAGTACATATCGTTTTGAGTACGACGACAGATACATGAGTAACGGATCCAATCTCCCGCTGAGTCTGTCATTGCCCTTTACTGATAAAGCCTATGAGAGTCAATCAATGCTCTCGTTTTTTGACGGATTAATTCCTGAGGGTTGGCTGCTTGATATAGCTGAGAAGAATTGGAAAATTGATCCGCGAGATCGGATGGGACTACTAACGGAATGTTGCCGTGATTGTATCGGAGCTGTTAGTATTGAGCCGGAGGAATAATGAAAACCGATAGATGTCTATTTTGTTTTGAACAAACAACCAATACAAATTTGCACGAGAGTTGTTCCAAAAAATTCTACGGGACTCCTGTTCCTCCTGTCTTAGATTACGCAATTGCAGATATGTACGATTTGGCAACAAACGTGATTGGCGAGCGTGTAAGTGTTCCCGGAGTTCAAACAAAAATATCAATGGGAATTAATAATGATGACAAAAGACAAAGCAGATTAACGATAATCGGACTTTGGGGCGAGTTTATTCTGAAGCCGCCCGGCTCGGAATATCCGTTTATGCCTGAGAATGAATCCCTGACAATGAAATTGGCAGAGTATTTTGGGATTCAAACTGTTCCCAACAGTTTAATACATTTAAAATCAGGTGAATTAGCTTATATAACGAAAAGGATCGATCGGGCCGGAAAGACGAAGTTTCCTATGGAAGATATGGCTCAGTTGACCGGCAGACTGACTGAGCAAAAATACAGGGGATCATTGGAGCAGATTGGGAAAACAATCGCAAGGTATTCAAGTAATCCGGGTTATGATTTGTTGAATTTCTTTGAATTAAATTTGTTCTCCTTTCTGACCGGCAATGCTGATATGCACTTGAAGAATTTTTCGATTATACATAAGAATAATATGTACAGTCTTGCTCCGGCCTATGATTTGTTGTCAACAAGACTTTTGATCCCCGAGGATAAGGATAATGAAGAATCAGCGCTTTCGATGAACGGCAAGAAGCGAAAATTTAACAGGGAGGATTTTCTCCGATTCTCAACATCATTAGGACTTGCTCCTAAAGCAGTTGAAAATACTATGTCTACTTTTTCGAAGAAGTTAAAAAATGCCGACAGGATTATATCAAATAGTTTTTTGGAGGCAGAATCGCAGGTTTTATATTTGGAACTGATGCTTGACAGAGCAAGTAGAATTGGAATTTAAAATCATCTCCACACCAAAAAAAGGACTGCCTTTTAGCAAGACAGTCCTATAACAAATCGAATCCACTACAGCTTATTTAACAAGAATTAATTTCACTGTTTCAGTTCTTCCGTGGTAGGATATCGTGCAGAAATAAGTTTCTGAGGGAAGATTTTCAGCGTGAAGTTCTGCTGTATGCTCCCTTGCTGATTTGAAGGAATTCATAGGCCTTGTAACTAACTCTCAGGCTGCGTTGTAGATGCTGAGATTTACTTCTGCTGCTTCAGAGAGATTGAAGCTGATCTGTGTTTTATTAAATTAGCAGAGACCTTGCTGCCGGACGGCTCTGCAAAAAGAGAAACTGATAAAAGTTAAATTCTTTTTCCGATCAATGTAGCCGAAGTGGTTCTTATAATCTTGACTTTAACCAAATCGCCGATTTTACAGGGAGGATTATTGGGGAAGACGACCACTTTATTTGTTCCTGTGCGTCCCATCATATCGTCACGGCTGCGCTTGCTGGAGCCTTCGACGAGGACTTCTTGTGTCTTGCCGATTTCCGCATCGTTGAGTTCGAGTGCTATATTATTCTGCATTTCAATGATCTGATTCAGCCGTCTGAGTTTTTCTTTTTCATCTACATCGTCTTCCATATCATAGGACTTTGTGCCTTCGCGGGGAGAATATTTGAACATAAACGCTCCGTCGTAGCGGATGTCTCGAACCGCTTGGAGTGTCTGTTTGTGATCGTCAATTGTTTCTCCGGGGAAGCCTGCTATTATATCAGTACTCAGAGCGCAATCCGGAATTAATTCCTTGATCTTTTGGATTCTGCCCAGAAAATGCTCATAAGTATATTTTCGTTTCATCATTTCGAGAACACGAGTTGAACCGGACTGCATAGCAAGGTGTATATGATTGCATATATTGTCATTAGCCGCGATTGTTTCGATCAGTTTGTCGCTGATATCTTTGGGATGAGATGTTGTGAATCGGAAACGTATTTCAGGGGCGACTTCCGCAAAACGGGCAATCAGTTCCGGAAAATCAATGTTTTGGCCTTTATGATTAGCTGTGTAGCTGTTCACATTTTGACCGAGCAGTGTGATTTCTTTTATCCCTTGTTGCGCAAGGTCTTTCACTTCATTGATAATTGTGGCAATTTCTCGTGAGCGATCACGACCGCGAGTATACGGGACGATGCAATAAGTACAGAAATTATTACAACCGCGCATAATTGAGATGAACGCGCTGATGCCTTCTGTTCGCAGGGGAGTGATATCATCGTAAGTCTCAACTGTGCTGAGTTCAACTGCAATGCCTTTTTGTCCGCCGATCGCCTGATTAATCAGTTGTGGAATAAGTCTGTATTCATCCGGTCCGACTACGATTTTAACAATGTCTTCTTCTTCGATCAATTTCTCTTGCATTCGTTCAGCCATACATCCGATAACGCCGACAACAAGCTTGTTCTTGCGCTTTTTATATTGCTTCAAGTGCATGAGTCTTTGATGAATTTTCTTTTCGGCATTGTCTCGCACGGAGCAAGTGTTCAGCAGGATAATATCCGCGTCATCAATTTTATCAATGATATCAAAACCGCCCGCCTTGAGCAGTGAAGCGACAATCTCGGTGTCGCTGAAATTCATCTGGCAGCCGTAAGTTTCAATATATACTTTATCTTTATTCATTCTGTATCTTCAATTTTATATCTTATAAAAACTATGCGCTTAGACAAAATTAGGAATCTTTTATTGTGATGTTGCGAATGAATTATTATAGGGCTTAGGATACAGCCCGAGACAATCCGGACATAACCTTAAACTCACACTCCTGTAAACAAAAAAACTCGGGCAGTTTGCATTTATGTCTAATATTTGTATATTGATCTGTCTATATATTTTACATTATTTCGGAGTATTTCGGAATGTCATATTTAAGATTGCTATATATATCTATTTTTTTTTCTCTGTTGTTAACCAATGAATCTTCAGCCGGTAAGGAATACAATATCTGGTATTTTGGGAATCATGCAGGATTGAATTTTAACAGTGGTGAGCCCGTAGAGTTGACAGACGGAGCATTGTCAACCGCAGAAGGAAGTGCGACTGTTTCTGATAAATATGGGAACTTGTTGTTTTATACAGACGGAGTAACTGTTTATAACAAAGATCATCAGATGATGCTAAACGGAGACAGTTTACGAGGGAATAGAACCTCAGCTCAATCAGCTTTAATTGCAAAAAAACCGGGCAGTAGATATTTGTATTACATATTCACAACAACTCCACATAATATTGAGCCAAATACGCTATATTACTCGATAGTTGATATTAGGAAGGATAATGGTAACGGAGCAATACTAACAGATAAAAAAAATATTAGAATAAATGATAATTCTTCAGAACGTTTGTCCGGAACTTTGCATGCTAATGGAAGAGATATTTGGATAGTTACTCATATGCACAATCAGCAAAGAAATGAATATAGAGCCTACCTTCTAACCGACAAAGGACTTGCGCTTGATCCTGTGATCAGTATAGACGGGTTTTTACCGGAATCTGACGTAGGAGTTGGAACTATGTGTTTTTCCCCAAATTCGTTAAAAGGGGTCATTGTTTTTGTCTACATGCAACAATTTGAAGTTTTTAAATTTGATCCTGAATCAGGAAATATTTATGATGTAATACGTATAGATGATCCGTATAGAAGCAACTATGGGGCCGCATTCTCACCAAATTCTGACAAACTGTACGTTACTCATCATAATGGTAGGAACGGATCTCTTATTTGCTATGATCTGTCGATCTATACCTATATGGACATTCCAAAATCTGCTGCAATTATTTATGATGACCAAGGATGCAAAGGGATAAAATTGGGACCGGATGATGTTATTTATTGTACAAATTGGTTCAACTCAATAGCTGCTGTCAGGTCTCCGGACGAAGATTATGACAAATGTGATTTCGATGATACAGCTCTGTACTTGGACTCAGGAGATATTTATTGGGACTTTCCAAGTCGTCCTCTTATTTCCCGCTACTTCGAAGCAGAAATCACCGGACAAACAGAATACTGCCAGAGCGACACAATAACACTCTCCCCTGTTCTCCTCGGAGATTACGGTGATTGCGTTTACACATGGTCAGAGCTTGACGGCAAACTGCTTTCCACAGGATCACAACTTATCATCAACGGTATCCCCGAGCCGGGAGAGTATTATTATACATTGGAAGTTACCGAATTTGATCATCAACAAACATCACTCGATACTTTCAAAATCACAGTCCACCCAAGCCCAATTGCTGATGCCGGCGAAAGCTACAGCATCTGTCTCGGAGACACTGTCACAATCGGCACGCCGACTTCCGATGCCTGCACTTGGACTCCTGATGATGGGCTCGAAGATTCGAAGTCCCCGACGCCGCTTGTTTCCCCCGACGAAAGCATGATGTACTACCTGACAGTCAGAAATGCCGCGGGCTGCGAAGATTATGATTCCGTCTATGTGGAAGTAAATGATATTCACGTCGAGATAGGAAATGGCATGGATACATTGGACTTCAATACGCTATGCCCGAATGTAGCGTCTGAAGTTCAGCTTTATATTCAGAATTTATCAACTGTTCAGACCGGCGTCAGCCGCACAATCACTGAGCCTGTCTTTACTTTGACCGACAATATTGCAGGCGTTGATTTAGATCCCGGCGAGAGAAGATATTTCAGAATTCACTTCAACCCACAAAGCATTCCCGGAAAATACGAAGGACAATTCACAATAATTGACGAGTGCGGCGAGGAGCATTCCATCTATCTAATCGCTGAAGTAAAAGACATTGAATACTCAATTCCTGCCACAGTAGATTTCGGCGAAATCTGCCCCGGCGAAATCGGCGATTTCCAATTTGATATTCAAAACATGACAGACGGAGTTCTTGATTTTGAGATTGAACTTGACAGAGATGATTTATTTGAATTGCCGCCTGCTGATATTGAAGTTGGCGCAAATTCTTCGGACTCTGTAACAATGAAATTGAAAACTAATGCTCCCCGAGGAATTCAAATTGCTTATATAAAAATCACCGATCCCTGTGACGAAGTACGAACAATTGAAATCACGGTTGACATCAAAGATATTAAATTCGCATTGCAAGATACTTTGGATTTCGGACTTGTATGCTCCGGCGACGCTCCTGAACTAAACTTACAAGCTTCAAACATATCAGACTACGATTCAGAACTTATATCGCTTATAGCGTCAGGGGATTCAAAATTCTCGATAATCAGCGATTATAGTGAAACAATTAGCAAGGGAACATTCGGCGATGCCGTGATCGGTTTCTCCGCTGATTTTCCTTCTCTATACATTGACTCAGTACTGATCCGAGATGATTGCGGAAACGAAAACACAGTCTATCTCAAAGCCCGATCAGTCAAAAGTCAAATCAGTATTGAAACAATTGGTTTGACAGGAACTATATATAAAAGCGAAAAATTTGAAAAAGATATAGTATTCAGGAATTCAGGTGAAACAGATGTAATTATCACTAATGCCGAAATCGATCCGCCCTTCCTAATAACAAGTATAGCTCCTGCGATTAATCAGACAATCGCTCCCGGAGAAATCGTAACTGTTTCGGTAGAATATCAATCTACAGAACCGGGTACGTTCAGCACGAACTTGCGCTTATCAGGAACTGAACTCTGTACATTTGCGGAAACAGCGGATTTAACGGCGATAGTTCTTGCCCCTCTCTATAAAACCGATATTTCAATTGCTTGTCCGGCTGATACAAAAGATGCCGGCGAAGATATTTTCGCGCCGATAATTGCCGGATCGGCGGAAGATGTGAATAATTCAGGTTCGAACAAATTTGAGATTAAGCTCGAATTCGATGCTACTGTTCTCTACCCTACAGACCCCGACATCGTATCATGCAATTATCAGGACGGTAAGGGCGAACTGCTTCTCTCATGTGAAAGAACGGATCAAACGTCAGAGCTGAAAACCGTAAGATTCATAGCTGCTCTCGGCGAACAAGCCTGTTCAGACCTTGAAATAACAGAATTCCGTTGGCTCGACGGCGACTGTGATGTTGACGCTCTGCACTCGGGTTGTCTCTGTGTAAATATTTGCAGATCAGGCGGAGACCGTCTGATAAAAATCAGTAAAACTCCTGTCAGAATAAAAGCAGGTTCATCGAATTCAGGAACTATTGACATAGAATACGAACTGATCGAGACCGGCGCAGTTCTTGAAATAACAGATGTGTACGGAAGAAGCAGAAACATTATAATTGAGCAAACAAAGGGATTACACAACGTATCAGTCGATACTTTGGCAGCAGGAGTTTATATAGTGAGTTTGAGAGCTTCAGGGATTTTGCTTGTTTCAAAAGTTGTTGTTTGGTAGGTATATCCGCCGAATCATTCAACATCTAACAAACAAACTGTTTGCGCGCGTCTAATGTTTTCCTTTATAATAATTCATCAAGCCGTTGGTTGAAGAGTCATGGTCAGTTACATCTTCGGCGGCGGTCAATTGAGGTAAAATTTGTTTTGCGAGTATTTTGCCGAGTTCCACACCCCATTGATCGAATGAATTAATGTTCCAAATCGCTCCTTGCACAAAAACTTTGTGTTCATACATTGCGACTAACATGCCGAGAGTGTGAGGATCAAGTTTGTCCAAGATTATCGAATTTGTAGGTTTGTTGCCGGGGAAAATTTTATGAGGCAGTAGCTTTTTGATCTCAGTCTCGTCCATTCCCTGTGATTCTAATTCTTCTCTTGCCTCTGCTTCGTTCCGACCTTTCATCAGGGCCTCGGTCTGTGCGAAGAAGTTTGAGAGGAGGATGTCATGATGGTTCCCGGGCTTATTCGCATTATTCATTACTGCTATGAAATCAACAGGGATCATTTGAGTGCCTTGGTGAATCAATTGGAAGAATGAATGCTGGGCGCTTGTGCCGGGCTGCCCCCATATCACCGGACCGGTGGAATAATCGACGAGTTCGCCGTTGAGACAAACTGACTTGCCGTTACTTTCCATATCGAGTTGCTGCAGATATTCCGGCAGGCGAGCCAAATACTGATCGTAAGGAATTACTGCCTGAGTCCGGGCATCGAAAAAGTTGCTGTACCAAATTCCAAGTAATGCGGCAATCACAGGCATATTATGTTCAAAGGGCTCAGTCCTGAAATGTTCATCGGTTTCAGAGGCACCTGCCAACAGGGAGGCAAAATTATCAAAGCCGATATATAAGGCAATTGACATGCCGACAGCTGACCAGAGAGAATATCGCCCGCCGACCCAATCCCAAAAGCCAAAAACATTTTTTGGATCAATCCCAAATTCTTTTGCCCCGTCGATATTTGTTGACAGGGCGATAAAATGGCTCTTTATATCGTTTTTGCCGGCAGCTGATTCTAAAAACCATTTTTTTGCGGTTTCGGCATTAGTCAAAGTCTCTTGAGTCGTAAAAGTCTTCGAGGCTATGACGAATAATGTTGTTTCCGGATCGATACCTTTGAGATTTTCGATTATATCTGTTCCGTCGACATTCGAAACAAAGCGAATTTTCATGTCGGGTTTGGCATAATATTTCAAAGCACCACAGATCATTGCCGGGCCGAGATACGAGCCTCCGATCCCGATATTGATAATTGTGTTGATTTTTTTGCCGCTGAAACCCTGATGATGTCCTTTGTGCAGCGACTCTGCGAATCGTCCCATACGACTGAGCACATCATTGATACCGGGCATAATATCATTTGAGCCAACAGTTATTTTTGTGCTTCGCAGATTTCTCAATGCAGTATGCAGAACTGCGCGGTTTTCTGTGACATTTATTTTTTGTCCGCTAAACATAGCGTCGATTTTCACTTTGAGGTCGCAATCATCCGCCAATTTGAACAGTAGTCGTATAGTTTCATCGTTGATAATGTTTTTCGAATAATCAAACAGAATTCCCTTTTGCTTAACGGTAAATCGCGGGAAGCGTTCAGGATCTGCCGCAAACATTGTTTTCATGTCTGTTTTGTCCAACTTGTTTTTATGAAGCACAAGTTGTTTCCAAGTAGCTGAATTTATAAGCACGCTCATGATCTGCCTTGTCTGTTTGTGATCCGCATTATTCGATAAAAAAGAATTTAAACAAACTTTATGATTTTTGCAAAACCAAAGACAAAGAGTTTTGAACAGGATTTTAAGGATTGCGGGATTAAGAGGATTAAGCAATAAAAATCGAGCTGAACCCAAAGTTTCTTAATCCTGTCTCTTACCCTCTTAACCCCCGGAATCCAGTTCAAAATCTTGATCCTTCTTTTGCAACTTCCGGAATAAAATTTAAGCCTTTCCTTAACGTCAGAAATCAGAATTGTTTGTCATTATAAAATAAATGGCTTAAATTTATAATATGAATGAATGTGACTGAAAAATATCTTCGATGAGAATTATGTTTTGCCGCTCACAATGATAGTGTGGCTTTCGTATACAGTGCAGAACAAACGGAGATAATGAGTATTGAAAAAATCGATAAGGACTGACTATAATGTTGAGAAAACATAGCCTTTTGGCCGGTCTAAGAGTTGTATTTGTTGTGGTTTTATTTTTCTGCTTTGCCGCGGCGAATGACCTGAACGCTCAAAAAAAGAACCGGTTGAAACCGTCTGAACGAGCTATAGCAGTTTTCCCGGATGAATATTCCGAGCTTGATGAGATTCCCGATACTGTTTCTGTTGACAATCCCGTATTGAGAACAACACTTGAACGGGCCAGACAGAAGTATTTGCAGGCTTTGATACTTGTGCAGCGAGACGACCGAGAGAGGGCTAATGAGTATTTTGAGAACTCTATTGAAATTATCAATCAGCTTGTTGCTTATCCTGATATTGATAAAAACAGCAATTTTACTGATCTGGCTCAGTCAATAATTGAAGATTATGATAATTTTCTTGAAATTACTGATTTGCGACCGGAATCCTCTTTGTTTATGGTTCGCCGAAAATTATTCAGTGAAATAGATAAAGTCGCCGACAGTGATTTTCCTAATATCAAAACGCTGCGACTTCGTCGAGATACAGCTGCAATGGCCGGGGTTATCACACCTCCTTCAATCATCGAAACTGAAATTGTTATCCCTTTGGAAAACAATAAATATGTCCAAAAGAGCTTGGATTTCCTCAGCAAATCTCGGGGGAAAAGGTATATATCTAAATGGATAGAGTTGTCCGGAAGATGGTTCCCGATGATGAAATGTATAGCGGATGAAGAGGGAATGCCTCATGAAATTCTTTATCTGTCGATGATAGAAAGCGGACTGAATCCCACTGTTGTATCACATGCTCAGGCTGTAGGTCTGTGGCAGTTTATACGTTCAACCGGTGAAGTATACGGCTTGAACGATAATAACTCTCTCTGGGTTGATGAACGTCGCGACCCGGAAAAAGCAACTCGCGCGGCTTTGCGGCATTTAAGAGATTTGCACGAATACTTTGGCGATTGGTATCTATCTCTGGCAGCTTATAATTACGGCAGAGGCGGAGTAATTCGAGCTATGCGTCGCAGCAAGACAGAAAATCCGAGTTATTGGGATATCAGAACTCACCTTCCTCGCGAAACAAGGAACTATGTGCCTTTGTTTGTAGCAACGGCAAGTATCTCAATAAACCCTGAAGAATACGGTATAGACCCTTCCGAATTTAATTATTATGAAGAATATAAATACGATACGTTGACCATATATGAGCCGGTCGGTTTGAGTGTTGTCGCCAAATGTACAGACACAACATCAGAAGAAATCAAATTTCTTAATCCGGAATTGGTTCGTTCAATCACTCCTCCTGATGCTGAACAGTACACTCTGAAAATACCGGTGGGGACGAGGGAGCTCTTTCTGGAGCGTTTTGCGGGATTGACAGACGAAGAGAAACGTCCGTGGATTATTCACAAAACAAGAAAAAGAACATATTTGTCTCCTATAGCGAGAAAATACGGGGTTTCACGCAAAGAAATCGCTGTGGCCAACGGCATTAAAAATGTCCGTTCGAGAATAAGGCGCGGTGCCACCTTGAGAATCCCGATTGATCCGGCTGAATTGCAAAAACAGCGAACAACCACAAGTGCGTCTAATAAAAAACTTAGTACGGGGGGCAAAAGTTCTCGCGTGATACACAGGGTTCGTCGCGGAGAATCTCTGTACAGTATCTCCCATAAATACGGGGTTCGTATGGCCAATTTGCGCAACTGGAACAATATTCCGTATAACCGAGACAAGCTCAACATCGGTGACAGACTTATTATAGGTTATAAAAAAGCATCAACGAAAAAAAGCGCCGGGAACAAATCCGGGGCATCAACACAAACAACGGCAAAACCGCAGTCTGTAAAAATCATTAAGCACACAGTAAAAAGCGGTGAATCGCTTGCTCAGATCGCCAATAAATATAATGTGACAATCAGCGCAATTCAAAAAACGAATAAACTCAAAAGTATCAAAATAAATCCCGGTTTAGTGCTGAAAATAGAAAGCCCCCAGTATAAAACAAAGCTTGCTGCTTCATCAAAAAGCTCTGTCCAAAACGAAAAAGCAAAACCGGCAAAAAAATCTAAAACTAAGGCTTCAGTAAATTCCAAGCCAAAGAAAAAAGCGAAACCCAAAGACAAGATCATTATGCATAAAATTAAGCCGGGTCAAACTTTGGGGCATATTGCTGAGATATACAAAGTAAAGACAAATTCTATAAGAACTCTAAATAATGTTCGAGACAATAATATCCGAGCCGGGAAAATGTTGAAAGTAAGAGTTCCGCTTAATTACAAACCTGCTCCTGTTTCAAAAAAATCTAAAACATCTTCCGCGACCAGTAAGAAGAGCACGAAGTATTACAAAGTCAGAAACGGAGATACATTTATCTCTATAGCTCATAAGTTTGGCGTTCCGGTTATGAAGTTGAAAAGTCTGAATGCCGGTATTAACACGCACAAAATATCGATTAATCAAAAAATCAGAATCAAATAGCAAAAACTCGTTTTTAAAGCCAATATATTCAGAGCTGATTCGACAGACAATTCTATTATCGAACGCTGTTTATATGAAAATAAATTCGTAAATTACTGTGTTTTAATTAAGTATTATTAAAAGAAGTTAATATTCTATGAGAGCAATAATTCCTGTAGCCGGTGTCGGTACGCGATTGCGTCCGCATACTTATACTTTGCCCAAGGTTCTGTTGAATGTAGCAGGCAAACCAATATTGGGTCATATATTGGACACGTTGATTGAACAAGGTGTCACCAAAGCCACTATTATAACTGGTTATATGCGTAAATTGGTTGAAGATTATGTCAGATCACGTTATGATATTGATGTTGAATTTATCCCTCAAAAAGATTCTCTGGGTTTGGGACATGCTATTTGGGTCGCCCGCGAAACTTTCAACCATGAACCGTTGATGATCGTACTCGGCGATACAATCTTCGATATGAATTTAAAGGTTGCTCAGGAATCCGGGCTGTCATCAATAGGCGTTAAAACCGTGGAAGATCCTCGTAGATTTGGCGTTGTTGTGACAAACCGAAACGGACATATTGATCGCTTTGAAGAAAAGCCTGAAACACCGATTTCCAACAGAGCAATAGTTGGTCTTTATTATATTAAAGACCCGATGAATTTGCGCTCGGCTCTTGAAGAAATTATTGACAAAGATATAAAAACTCGCGGTGAGTATCAACTTACTGATGCTCTGCAGTTGATGCTCGAAAAGGGCGAAAAATTTACTGTTTTTCCGGTTCACGGATGGTATGATTGCGGTAAACCGGAAACATTGCTTTCAACAAATCAGTATTTACTCGATCAGCTGCCGGACATTAAAGCTCCTAAAGGATGCGTGATTGTCCCTCCGGTATATATTGCGCCTGACGCCACGATTGAGCGATCAGTAATCGGTCCGCATACAACGGTTGCTTCCGGCGCATCGGTCAGAGACAGCGTTGTGCGAAACTCAATTGTCAGTGACGGAGCAAAAGTATCAACTTCTTTGTTGGAAGAATCAATCATCGGCAACAGCGCTGTTGTGCGAGGTCATTTCAACAGACTGAATGTTGGGAACTCAAGCGAAATTAATTATAAATAAAATTTTTCAATCTATCGGGGATACAACTGATAATGAATTATTAGTTAGTGCCTGACAGATTGTAGACTATAAATTACAAACAATTACAGACCGGAATATCATGGATAATAAAAACACATATTTGTTCACTTCGGAGTCAGTTTCCGAAGGGCATCCCGACAAACTCTGCGATCAAGTTTCTGACGCGGTATTGGATGCTATGCTTGAGCAAGATCCAAACAGTAGAGTTGCCTGCGAATGCTATGCCGCAACGGGTATGGTCATCGTCGGCGGCGAAATTACAACAGAGGCATATGTCAATTTGCAGGACATAGTTCGCAATGTTATTAAAGACATCGGTTATACGGCTCCTGAAATGAGATTCGATTCAAATTCTTGCTCAGTACTCAATGTTATCAATCATCAATCACATGATATTGCAATGGGTGTTGATACAGGCGGCGCCGGCGATCAGGGAATGATGTTCGGTTATGCGACGACTGAAACTGAAGAATTGATGCCTGCTCCTTTGATGTATTCTCACAAACTTGTCAAAAAGTTGGCGGATATTCGTAAGACTGACGGAAATTTGATGCCTTATCTGCGTCCTGACGCTAAATCACAGGTAACATTCCGGTATTCCGACAACAAAGAAATACTTCGTGCCGACACAATCGTTATTTCGACTCAACACAGTGAAGACGTTGAGCAAGCTACTATTCGCGAAGATGTAATCAATCATGTGATTAAAGATATTATGCCGGCGAAATATATCGATGAGAACACCAAATTCCATATCAACCCGACAGGCAAATTCGTCATTGGCGGACCTCACGGGGATACGGGATTGACCGGCAGAAAAATCATTGTGGATACTTACGGCGGCTCGGCCCCTCACGGAGGCGGCGCGTTCTCAGGCAAAGATGCTACAAAAGTTGACAGGTCGGCAGCTTATGCGGCCAGACACGTTGCTAAAAACATTGTAGCGGCAGGTTTGGCGACTGAATGCACCATTCAATTGTCTTATGCCATCGGAGTCAGTGAGCCGGTTTCGATCAATGTGATCACTCACGGGACTTCCAAAATATCAGATTATGTTATTTCTGATTTCGTGATGAAGAACATCGATCTAAGCCCTCAGGCAATTATCGAACGTTTGGACTTGAGAAAACCGATCTTTAGACCGACAGCTTCTTACGGCCATTTCGGCAGAAGTGAATTCTCTTGGGAAAAACTTGATATGATTGATCTGTTTAAGAAGATATAATCTTCGATGGATTCCACTTTCTTCAGTGGATTCCATCTTAGCAAAGCCCGGAAGAAAATGGAATCCACTCAAGAAAGTGGAATCCATTGAAGAAATACAAAAATAAAATTTTTACATAAAAATTAAA
>JAQIDA010000168.1 GCA_027858275.1 Candidatus Kapaibacterium sp.
TGAAGCCGTGTCACAATCTTTCCCAATACCACTTTGAGATGATAGTATAAAAAACATTATGCAAAAAAATAAACTCATATTAGTTTTCATAGCTATAATCCATAAATACATGAAACAAATGATAATTACATATTCAATTCATTCTGCTTGTCTGTGATGTTCAATATAGCAATTTTCTTGTGATATTCAAATACCATTTGGGCAAGGATTGTCATTGGTTCTTTGACTTAGTTAGTCATATCAAGATTGACTCCACTGAAGAAAGTGGAGCCCATCAATAGAAGTCAACAGCAGAAAAAATCCATCAACCCACAATAAAATTAATCAATTTATTCGGCACATAGATGCGTTTGCGAATTGTTTTGTCGCCGATAAACTTCTGCACTTTCGCGTCTTCCAACGCTATTGCTTCGTATTCCTCCTGAGTCAGACCGGCAGGTGCGTCAATTTTAGCTCTGATTTTGCTTTGCACTTGGACTACAAACTGAATTTGTGATTTCACGATTTTGCTTGCGTCGTATTCAGGGTATGTTTCGAGAACTATTGACTCGGTATTGCCGAGAAGTTGCCACAATTCTTCTGCTATATGCGGTGCGAACGGAGCCAGACAAAGCACAAATTTTTCAATTGCCGCGCGTGGTTTAACGTCGTGTTTGTAGAATTCATTGACGAAGATCATCATTTGTGAAATCGCTGTGTTGAAGTGCAGATTTTCTATGTCTTCCGCGACTTTCATAATGGTTGAATGCAGAACAAAATCTTGCTCGGCTGTCGGCTCTACATTTTGAATGCTTGAAGATAATTTGTCGTCCTTGTCTGCAATCATGCGCCAGACACGTTTGAGGAAACGATTGACTCCTTCAATACCTTTTTCCGCCCAAGGTTTGGAATCTCCCAGAGGACCGAGGAACATTTCGTATAAACGAAGTGAGTCCGCGCCGTAGCTTTTAATGATATCATCAGGATTTACAACATTGCCGAGGGATTTGGACATTTTTCTGCCGTCGGCGCCGATGATAAGTCCCTGATGGAATAATTTTTTGAAGGGTTCGGGAGTTGAGACCAGACCGTAATCAAGCAAAACTTTGTGCCAAAAACGAGCGTATAGAAGATGAAGCACGGCGTGTTCTGAACCGCCGACATATAAATCAACTCCGCCGCCGCCCATCCAATATTTTTCTTTTTCGGGATCGCAGAAGGTTTCGCTGTTTTTCGGGTCAATATATCTAAGATAATACCAACAAGAGCCTGCCCATTGAGGCATTGTATTGGTCTCGAAACGAGCTTTTTTACCGGTCTTTTTATCAATAAAATTGATCCAACTTTCGACTTTCGCCAATGGAGATTCACCTGTTCCGGCAGGCTGGAAATCATCTACTTCGGGCAATCTCAGAGGTAATTCGTCTTCATCCAAACAACGGCGAGTGCCGTCTTCGAAGAACATAATCGGCATGGGTTCGCCCCAATAACGCTGACGAGAGAAGAGCCAATCACGAAGTTTAAATTGAACTTTCCCTTCGCCGATTGAGTTTTCCTCAAGCCATTTAATAGTTGTATATTTAGCTTTTCCGGTAGGCATACCGTCAATATTTAGGCTGTCCCCGGCTGAGTTCATTGCAATGCCTTTGTCAGCTAAAGCTTCGGTTTGAATATCCCAATCGCCTTTTTTAGGTTTCACAACCTGAGTGATCGGCAGATTGAAAGCTTTGGCAAATTCGTGATCTCTGGGGTCATGTCCCGGAACTGCCATAATTGCGCCGGTTCCGTAGTGAGCAAGTACATAGTCCGCAATCCAGATTGGCACTTCTTTACCTGAAGCAGGGTTAATCGCGTACGTGCCTGTAAAAACGCCCGTTTTGTCTTTGCTGACTTCCTGACGTTCCAGATCACTCTTGAGATTTGTTTCATGTATATATTTTTCAACAGCCGCCCGCTGATCGTCCGTTGTTAATTCCGCAACAAGTTCATGCTCCGGAGCAAGGACGAGATAGTTCGCGCCGAACAAAGTGTCGGGGCGAGTAGTGAAAACGGTCGAAGTTTTGTTGCTGCCTTTTATTTTGAA
>JAQIDA010000189.1 GCA_027858275.1 Candidatus Kapaibacterium sp.
TCAACCCGTAACTCGCTGCCTTGAAAGTATATATAAAAGATCCGGCTTTTATCGAAGCTCATCGACTCAGTCAGTTCAAGCCGAGAGCTATTGACGTTTCTGTGATACACGATCTGATGATTCACGATATTGATATAGTGCTGTGGATGGTTGGCTCTGAAATTGAAAAAATTGACGCTAACGGTGTCGAGCTGATTACAAATACTCCTGATATAGCCAATGCTCGATTGACTTTCAAAAACGGCGCAGTAGCGAATTTGACAGCTTCAAGAATTTCAGCTAATCCCATGCGAAAACTTAGAGTTTTTCAACCTAACGCATATATTTCCATAGATTTCGGCAAACCGGACGTTGAAGTATTCAGGATGACTGACGCAGATAATCCCGAAAAGACCATGCCAATTGGTAACAACAGTGTCCCGGCTACTATGCTCGGCACAATCGACGCAGGCACAAAGAACAAAGCTATAATGTTTGAAAAACCGGCAATACCGCAAATTAACGCTATCGCAGAAGAACAGACAGCTTTCGCTAACTCAATTATCAACAATCAGCCTATAGCAGTAAGTGCAGAAGAAGCCGCCGAGGCATTAAGAATAGCGGAATTAATCGCTGAGCAAATAGGATAAATTGCTCAAGCCCGATCAATACAAGGATTATTTAATGGGATTCAAAAGATAAGGATACTATATGAAATACACGATACTAACTGAGAGTTTTAATAATATAACAGCAGCTTATGCCCCGGATTTACCCGGTTGCGTTGCTATGTCAGCAGATAAGGAAGAATCTGTCAGAATGCTGAAGGAATCAATAAATAATTATTTGAAATCATTGGCTGCTGAGGGCAAGCCTATGCCTGTTTCAAAGACAGAAAGTCTTGTTTTAGATATTAACACGAGTGAAAGTATTTGATACGCAGAGACGACCAATTTGGGCGTCTCTACAACATACGCAACATTAAAATAAATGTAAGATATTCGTGCAAACAACAAAATCACAATAATACATTATGTTTTTTGTTTTTTCTTCTTTGCCGCGGGAAACAGGATATTGTTGAGAATCAATCTGTATCCGGGTGAATTTTTATATATATCCAATTCTGTGGGAGTCTCCCCTACCATGTGTCGATAATCTTCCGGGTCATGTCCGCCGAACCATGTGAATGTGCCGCGACCGTGGTTACCGTGAATATATCGCACATCATCACTGCCGTCTCTGATTCCCATAATTGTCACTGATTGTTTCAGGTATTTTTTATGAAAGGCAGTTGTTTGCCCCATAAATCCTCGTATCACATTGGCGTGATTCTGAGTCAGCATCGTAGGTACGGGATCATATTTTGCTGAAAATTCAAAGAGTGTGAAATAATCTATATCCGGATTGTTCAATGTAGTCTGAGTCACGTCGATATCAGAAAATTCATAGACCATCGGATTTGTAATTACTTTGAAATTCTCGAAGGCGAGACATTGACTGTAATCCAGCTTGCTGTTGGCACCCGGATCTGCTCCGTCTCCGTCGAACATCTGTTCGCATATATCTGTATTGTGAGCGGCAAGAGCGATGTCATAGGAATCCGTCGCACTGCACATGGCAAACAGAAAGCCGCCGTCAGCGACGAATTGTTTGATCTTGAATGCAACCGCTAATTTCATTTTTGATACTTTTTTGAAGCCCAGCTTTTGGGAGACAGCTTCATTTAAAGCGACTTGCTCGATGTACCAGGGTTTATTCTGATAATTAGCCCAAAATTTTCCGTATTGACCGGTGAAATCCTCATGGTGAAGATGCAACCAGTCATATTTTTTCAGTTTACCGCCGAGAACTTCTTCGTCCCATAATATATCATATTCAATCTCGGCATACTCCAAAGCGAGGCGAACGGCGTCGTCCCAGGGCTGTGCACCGGGAGGCGCGTAGACTGCCATTTTTGGCGGTTTCTCCAATTTCACGACATCCATATTGACATCATCTTTTTGCACTTCGGAATAAATTGCCGCGGCGGATGCGTTGTCAATAGTCTCAAAACTTATACCTCTTATAGAGCATTCTGTCGCGAATGCATTTGTAAAGGGCATCATAAATGAGCCGCCTCTGTAATTGAGCATCCAATCAACCGCCACATCCTGCTTCAACACCCAATAGGTCAGACCATAAGCTTTCAGATGCTCGCTTTGTGACAGATCCATGGGGATTAATATCTTTTGCGCGGACAATCCGTTTGCTGACAACATCAGGATTATCGAAATTATCGAGCTGTTTATTAGATTTTTTATTTTCATTAATTTTGTTTCTATGTTTGATAAATACTGTTCTTCTCTTTCACTTTTCCCCTGTCAAAAAACGACGGAATCCGGCTTATATTTTAACAGCTTATATTTTAACAATTGCTTATATTTGCAGAGGAAGGTATTTAGCAATTATAATAAATTTAAGAAACACAAACCAAATTATGATACAGATAGCTCGCTTGATTAATCTTAGAATGCCATTAGTGCTTGCATCACAATCGCCGAGACGTAAAAAATTATTAGATCAGCTGGGGTTTGAATTCGAAACCATGCCCGCAAATATTGATGAATCGCTTGTTGAAAATGGGCATGACCCGGAAAAATATGTTTGCGAACTTGCAGAAGCAAAAGCCCAACATATTGCAAACAGCATGATGAATCGCGCGATAATACTGGGCTCGGACACAATCGTCGTTCTCAACGGACAGATTTTGAATAAACCGACTGACGAGGAAGACGCCCGAAAAATGCTGAGAACTCTCTCGCATAATACTCATACTGTTTATACCGGAATCGCGTTGATTGAGGCGAGATCAGATAAAAGAATGGTCACTTTGCAAAAAACAGAGGTGACTTTCCGAGAATTAGACGATGAGGAAATCGCTGCTTATGTCGCTACAGGTTCGCCTTTGGACAAGGCCGGAGCTTACGGAATTCAAGATGATTTCGGCGCGGTTTTCGTCAGCAATATCAGCGGTTGCTATTATAATATAGTCGGTCTGCCTCTGGAGTTGCTGTATACTACAATGAAAAGATTTATCAAAGTACTTAATCAGAGTTAGTTATGAATTACGAATATTTCGCTTGCGGGCTGACAGCTTATTTCCTCGGCACATTGTCGTGGGCATATATTCTTATGAAATTATTTGCTCGCAGCGACATACGTAATGAAGGTACCGGTAATGTCGGAGCAATGAACAGCTATGAAGTGACCGGAAAAAAATATATCGGGATTGTCGTTACTTTGTTGGACGCCGGCAAAGGATTCGCCGCGGTATGGATCGCGAGTCTGTTTTCGATCGATGATACTATGTTTGTATTTATTGGAACAATCATGGTTGTTCTCGGTCACAATTACAATGTCTTTCTTAAATTCCGCGGAGGCCGAGGTCTGGCTTCAGCCGCGGGTGCGTTTGTTTTTCTCAATCCTCTGCCTATATTTTTATGGTTGATAATGTGGGGAATCAGCATGAAAATTCCCCGATTAGATATTGTTAAATCAAGTGTAGCGGCGACAGTGATTTCGCCTATTATTATTTATCTTCTGCCGGATTCTGCTCTGAATTTTTCTCGATTGTACGAAGCTCTGTCCGTTGATGAGTTGAGGATTCTGCTCGCGATAGTCTTCTTTGTGCTGTTGTTGGGACATATAGGACCGATTTGGGAGATGATGAGGAAAGAAAGAGTCATCCGATGACGAAGAAGTCATCGGAGGAGAAGATTGTTTTTACCATTTAAAACTTATATCTAAAATCGGAGAAACAACAGGTCTGTTATTAATCACACCGTAATCTGTTCCGGACATCATTGTCGCCAGTCCTACAGGAGAGAAATTTACATCCAACCCGTCTAACGCGGAGAAATCGCGCGCATCTTTTTTGAATGTGTTGTATAAAAGTGCGAATGTAACTGTAGAACCGATCGCACTGCCTACCAACCCGGTTGTTGGAGTATCTGTATTAATCATAAATCCTAAACCAAAGCCGAGCAAGCCTCCCAAGGGCGTACCCCAAGCGATGTATGAACCCTGACTTGAAGTAAAATCTAAATCTTTTACGAGATAGTTGCCTGCTACTAATCCAAGAATTGATCCGGCCATTGAAGCTCCTGTTAATGCCTCCCCGCTGAATGATTCAGCATCAAAAGCTGCTGACATATACAGACAGAATGGTATCCAAGCGCCGAGAACGCCGGCAGTAGAAAAAACTTTTGCATCTCCTTTTGAGAAATCCTGACCGTTGGCAATTACGTTTCCTGCCGCTAATCCTGCCGCTGAACCTAACAGTCCCGCTATACCAAACGCTTCTTTGCCGGCATCATAATCAATTATTACTTGAGTCCCCAGTCCTGCTAATGCTCCGAATGTACCGACCGATGCAATCACATCTGCTTTACCGACTGACATATTAGTTTTAGTAGCTATAAAATACCCTGCCGTTAGTTCGGCAAGACTTGTCAGCATCATTAGGGGCAAAGCATCATCAAAAGGATTTGAACTTTCATAATAATAGCCGTATTCGTCATGATATCCGTCATTGAAATCATCCCCGAAAATCAAATATAATAACAAACCGTGTCCAAGGCCGGCCGCACCTCCATAAATGCTGAGATCAGCGGCGGCTTCAGTAACGGGGATTTTTTCAGTTATCAAATAAGGGACAAGAAAACTCGCGAAGCTTGTAACACTATATAAACCAACATTAGCTTCCGCGGATTCCGCGTCAAACATCAGCGGCACAGCCCAGCCGTAATAACCAAGTCCCAAAATTGTTGTTCCTACTATGAAACTTGTTCGCCCGCTCTGATCGAGAAGGATAGCGGGGTTATCAGATTTTATAGAATCAGTAACCTTGATCCTCAGTTCATCGACTTCTTCCTGACTGAGAGTATTGCGCTTTCTGTGCAATTTTGAATCAACTTTGTATGTAACTTCCAGCACAAAAGTCCCGTCATCGGATTTGAATAATTTTGCGTCAACGAAGCCTTTATATTCTGTGAATATCGCAAGCTTAGATTCCAAATCTTTGTCGACAACTAGCACTTTGTTCTCATTGTCAATGGGAACTTGAATTTCCTGTGCTTCCGTAAAAATAGGAGCGCAAAAAATAAGCAGCAGGATAATTATAATATTTTTCATTGTTGTACCCGAATAAAATGAAACAAATATTCCTCAACACAGCGATAACATTTTCAAATAGAAAATATACTTTTCTAACGCAATAAACAAGAAGAATGTTACAATTATTTCATAATAAAGATTCGGAGTTGAACAGGATTTTTGGGGATTGACAGGATTAAGAGGATTAGGAATTGATTAACGTTATTTTGGCTTAATTATTCTGTCAATCCAGTCTATCCTGCCAATCCTTAAAATCCTGTTCACTATCTTAATCCTAAAACCCTGCGAACTAATCTTATCTTTCAATTATTCACTCGAAATTCCGTATTTTTAGGATTAGTTAATTTGACATTAATAGTACATTATATAAATACGGAGAAAAATCATGCAAATAGGAATCGTAGGCTTGCCTTACTCCGGCAAAACCACATTTTTTCAGACTGTGACAGAGACTCATCTCGATCCGAGCGCATTGCAAAAACGCGATGCTAATCTTGCCGTTGTCAAAGTGCAGGACAAACGACTCGATGAGTTTACCGAGATTTTCAATCCTAA
>JAQIDA010000218.1 GCA_027858275.1 Candidatus Kapaibacterium sp.
TTTATTGTATCGTTTATGGATTATCTAATGAATATCGGATTTCTTGCAATAATCTATTCAGTAGCCGTGTTAGTTCCGTCAATTGCAGTCGGAGTAAGAAGATTACACGATATTGGTAAAAGGGGCTGGATGCTGATTGTGGCATTTATTCCTATTATTGGTTGGATCTGGCTGATAGTACTATTCTGTTTGAAAGGTTCCGTTGAAGATAACGAATTTGGTTCAAACCCAAAAGCATCAGAAATTATTTAGAATTTTCTCATAAGTGCCCTATGCACACAAGAACATGGAATGTGTTGATAAGTTGATCCGATAACCAAGAGTTGTCGGATCTTTTTTTGTATAAGGAATGCTTCAAAATACTTTAGTAATTGTTTCGAGTTTTGCTTAATTTGTTTTGACTGATGATTTTACTTAGTTAGAAGGGAATATCCGGAATGAAAAATAAAATCAAATTGCTGTTTGCTGTACTATCGCTTATCCTATTTGCGCGGGCTAATGAAGAATGCTTCAGTAAGTGCGTCGGATACGGCAAAATCAGTGTGTATGACTATATCAATACTGATCTGATATTTCAAGGACAAATCCTTGAGATCGAATCGGGTACTCTGCAACTTTTCACGATGAAAGTAACGAAGGCAATCAAGAATTGCTCTGTCGGCGACACATTGGAAATTTGTGCACATAGATTTTTAAATCCTGCATACTTCCAAGGACTAAAAGGCGAAGAATGGTTGATGTATTGCACCTACGTTTCTCCTGAGCAAACTGATTGGTATTATGGCAGACCTCCATTCAGCGGCGGATATGTAACTGATTATTGTCAACGGAATTCGATAGTCGGTACTGATCAATATAATGAAGGAAGTAATATAGTAATAAAACCAGGAGATTTAATATGAATTTATTTAAGGTCATGTGTGTGGTATTGTGTTCTTTTATGTTGATGCCGATAGCGGCAAAAGAGAATCCAACTTACAAGGATTTAATTGTTGATTTTTATGATGATTTGTATCATAATTACGAGTTTAAAGTGAGAGAATATAAAAAATATTTTGGCACTGAGTGTTATATAATGACAATTGATGAAAGATATTACAAAAACGCACATGTAATCGACGACAGTTTAGCCGTGTCTTTTGTAAAAATCCGAGATGAATATAAATTAGCTCTTACCAACAATTTATCATTCAAAATAATTGTAAAAATGATAAATAATGCAAAATACGATAAGTATAATAAAACAATTACAGTGTCTTTGAGTAATGGTAAAAATGTGTATTTCACATGTGATTACAACCATGCTTACACAAAGAAAATAATTGGGAGAATCTACACCAACAATGGAATGGCATTAGGTAGTCAATTAAACAATGGTCAAGGAAGCAAGTATCTGTACCACTTTGCCATTGTGTGTGATGGTACGTGTATATATAAGGACGTAAAACTTACGGATACATTATTGGTCATGAAAAGAAGTCGTTATTTGCAATACATAATCAATAATGATAACAACCAGGATTATAACCATGTTCAATTCTTTCCTATAGATATTCCAGATGGGGTGTATGGGTATGTTTCTAAAAAGGATGTCATAAAATTAATGAATATGGACAAATCTAAAAAGGACAGTATTGTTAAGTTGTCGGACGAAGACCCAACACTATACAAATATTTATTAGATTAGAACAATAAATTCACAGGCCGGTACGTATGGCTGGTAAGCTACTTTTTGGATAACAGAGTTTACACAAGAAAGTGTTTTTATATCGATGCTATGACCGGTGAGATTTCTAAAGAGGAAGAAAGCTTTTGAAAAGAACAAGAATTGTTCAAGTATTTTCAAGACAAAAAAAGGACAGCCGTAAACGGCCGTCCTTTTTTTTATTAAAACCTGTGAGATCAGCGCTTACAGACCTGCTGAAGCGTCAACCACACCATTGCCCTGTTGATTAGAAGTCAAACTACCTATGTAATCAGCATGACTTACCATTATACTCATAATATGAGCAGGAGTTGCACTTGAATTTGCAGCAACAGCAAGAGCCGCTATGCCTGCCGCATGAGGGCTGGACATGCTTGTACCGCTTATAGTGTTGTATTTACCCTTTAGCCAAGTTGATTTAATACCAACTCCGGGAGCAGCGAAATCTATCGGCTTACCTATATTGCTCCAATAAGGAACAGCATAGGTTGAGTCAATCGCTGAAATCGCAATTGTTGAAGCGTAAGCTGCGGGATAATCAACAGTCGTGCCGTCATTGCCGGCAGCACAAACAATTACAATACCTGCACTGTTGCAAGCATAATCTACTGCATCTTCAAAACTTTGAATATCCGAATCGGTACTCAAACTCATATTAATAACATCGATACCATTAACTTCTGCCCATTCCAAACCTTCAATTATATCTGACAGATAGCCCGAACCGGATCTGTCGAGAACTTTTACACCATAGAGATTTGCTTGCGGAGCTACTCCTACAACTCCTTCTGAATTATCCAAAGCTGCAATAGTACCTGACACATGAGTTCCGTGACCATTGTCATCTTTATAGCTTTTTTTTGTATTAATTGTATTAATCCCACCTTTGACATTGGCCGCAAGATCAGGATGATTATAGTCAATTCCTGTGTCAAACACAGCCACATTCACGCCTGAGCCTGTATTTGCCAAACCGTCAGCATTAATCAGGGTAATACCATAAGGAGTCTGTTGATTATCGGGTTCATCAGGTTCATCCTTCGGAGGTTTTCCTACTCCGTCAGGCTTTTTCTTAATCGAAACAATAACATCTTCATCAATTCTCAGAATTGACGGATCGTTCAGCAAAACTGAGTTTGCATGTTCCGGGATCATCGCCGAAATCGCATGAATTTTATTCAGTTTTGAGAGTGTAGCTACGCCAAAGCCTCTCAACTTTTGCCCTTGAGCTTCTAAGTCAGCTCCTTCTTTGAATACAACGATCATTCTGCGGGCAGCGCCGTTGTTTGTCATTTGGATCGCTCCCTGAGATGACTCAGAAATTACTGGTCCGTTATCGTCCAAAGGTCCCATGTCGTCTGTACAAGCCGATACAATCAGCCCGAACACTAACGCGATTAGGAAACCTGTCTGTTTCAGTTTCATTGCAAATTCCTTCTTAGATCTATTTAACAAGTTTTATTTTCCGAGCCAATATAATGAATATTTAATTAATATTATGTCATTATCTTAAATATTCAACAATTAATTAGCACAACGATAATTAGAATCGCCCTAACTCACTAATTATGAATGTAGTAAAAATATATTTATAAAACAAGAGTTATTTGAATGTGTTGAATTTAGCTGTTCAAATATACGAGATTAAGTATGTTTAGAGGGGATTGGCTCTGACCCGAATTCATTTAAATAATCAGGATTACCCAAGAGCATTGTTTTAACATTTTCGCCCTGATTCCTCTTGAATATCTCATACCTTATACTTATCTTTGCCGCTATGATAAACGCGTGTAAATATAAACGCCGCAATTGCTTCTTCAGAATCAACTGCGCCCAACGTTACCCCTAAAAGGGAGCCGCTCGAGAAAAGCCGTACGCTCTTTTGGAACAATGGAGCATGCTCCATTGCTCAGAACAACAGACAAACAACAACATAAACCGGAAATACAATGAACAATCATAAAACCATCTTGCTCGACGGGAACTCATTATCAATCGACGATGTGATCGCAATCGCCGAAAACGGATGTAAAGTAGACTTTCCCGAAGAAATTAAAAATAAAATCAAAACTGATCGCAAGCGACTCGATACTCAGCTCATAGAACATCCCGAAATTAAAATCTACGGAACAAACGTGCTTCACGGCGATCTGAAAGATCAGCAAGTGCCGCTTGATTTGATTGAGGAATATCAAACTAAATACATAAAAGTGCATAACTGCGGAACCGGCAAAGATTTGTCGATAGAGCAGGTGCGCGCCATCATGGTGATTCGCCTAAATTCTTTTGCTAAATGCAAATCAGGAATGCGACTCGAAACTTGTCAGTTGATGATCGATATGCTCAACCATAATATCACTCCCCGAGTGACGGAAGAAGGCAGTGTCGGAGCCAGCGGCGATTTGATTCCGCTTGCGATGATCGGCGCTGTGATGATCAATTTGCCCGAAGCAGTTGCTTATTATTGCGATGAAGCGTATTATAATACTCCCGTTGAGAATCGTCCTCAGCTCTGGGCTTTGACTGTTTCCGAAGCTTTTTCCCAAGGGCATCTCAAGCCTGACCCTGACTTCCGTCTCGGCGCAAAAGAAGCCATGGGACTCACTAACGGCTCTAATTTTATCGCTGCTCTGTCAGTATTCGCTTACCGTGACGCGGTTCGCATGTTGAAAACGGCATCGCTTACAACTGCCCTGTCCCTTGAGGCAATTCGCGGCGAGCAGAACGCATTCAAACATCTTATTAATGACAATCGTCCGCATCCGGGGCAACTCGCCATTGCCGAACATGTTCGCAACCTCATAAAGGGTAGCGGCAGAACGACTTTGGAAGCGCAAATGACCATTCTGCCGGGGCAAAACCCCAAAACCGCTCAGGCGCGCGTGCAGGATCGCTACAGTTTTCGCGCGGCGCCTTCTGTTCACGGCGCGGCTTGGGAAGCACTCGCTAAATTCGAGGATACGATTACTATCGAGATAAACTCCGTGACTGACAATCCGCTTTTCGATTTTGATATTGCCGATGATGAATATCTGTCCGCTGCCAGCGGCGCGAACTTCCACGGTCAACCTCTTGCGGCGGTTATTGATTATGTAAAGCCTTGCCTTACAGCACTCGGTCTGATTTCGGACAAACGTTCCTTCTCAATGCTCGATCACGCTCTCAGCTACGGCTTGCCTGCTGATTTGGCCTATGATGTCACAAAAGCTGACGGCGGTCTGATGATTACTCAGTATGCCGGCGCGGCTCGCGGCGCGGAATCGAGAATTTTGTCCGCTCCTTCGTCCGTGACTTCGCTCTCCACATCCGCCAATCAGGAAGATTTCGTGTCAATGGGCAGTATCGGTGTGCTTCACTTGATGAAAATAATATATAACACTCAGATGAATCTCGCTGTTGAACTCATCTGCGCCACTCGTGCCTTACAGTTAACCGAAGACCGGCTGCCGGCAAATCTCGCCAAGCTCGGCGAAGGCACATCAAAAGTCTACAAATTGACAAGCGAAAATCTCGGGAGTTATACAGGCGATTACTACCTCAAATCCGATATGGACTTGACTCATAAGCTGGTTCGATCGGGCGCAATACTTGAAACGGCGGCTGAGTATGTTGTTAGATAGGGGCTCTATCCTCCAAATTATTCTTAACTCTGTGTAGGGGCGATCCCTGTGTGGTCGCCCTGCGTATTGCGATGTATGCCGTTTCTTGCCTTAGCCGGCAGTTTTAACCCGCTTTATTCATGAATTAAACACAAACCATAGCAACTCAGTGCTTTAGCACTGTGCAATCTACTAACAATCTGAGTGTTTGCAGACAGCTAAAGCTGTCCGTTGCAGTTGTTTGGCAAAAATACAAGAATTATTCGGGTTGAATTTGAATTATTTTAGCAATTGTTTGGAGATTTGTTTAATTTGGGAGTATGGCTTGATGACAGTATTATGTTCCTTTTTGCAGTTGCGTTCTTAAAAGATTAATTATTTTATTGAGAGATTAGAGATATGGCAAAGATTAAAATTCCACAGATTCCTTTCTTTATTAATCCTGTTCTGCAAGCACTAAAGAAACTTGGCGGATCAGGATCAAATCAAGAGATCAACGAAATGGTCGCCAAAATTACCAATCTTTCTGAAGAACAGCTTAATAAATTGCATAAACCGGGTGTTGAAAATTTAACAGCAGTTGATTATAAAATTGCATGGGCAAGAACTGAGCTAAAAAATTACGGTATAATCGACAACACTGAAAGAGGCTCGTGGATTTTAACTGAAAAAGGTAAGGCTACTGACAGTGTTGACGAAAAAGAGGTAAGACGTTTTAGTATGGAAAAGACAAAAACATTTGATGAAAATGATAGGGATAGTATGTTTTCATGGGTTCAAACTCACAAAGAGTTAGTTGATTATCTTAAAACGAAACAAGATAATCAAACGGATCTGATAATGTTGTTAAAAAAAGTGAAAATCACAGGTTTCCGTGATTCAATACAAGATTCAAACGGGAAATCACTTGAGCTGAATGAGATTGATCCATTTACCTTCTTTTGTTATATCTATAAATTTGGACCGGATAAACGATTGAAAATTCTTCAAAGTATTGCTGACCAACTCGGTCTGTCAGTACCGAAAGGGGAATCCGGAATACCTTCCACAAATGCGCAAAAAGTTTGTTTATTTCCGTTTAAAGCCGATCGAATTAATAATGAAATGCAAAGGTTGTGGAAATTCTATTTTTCGGCTCTGGATGACAATATCTCTGATGAACAGTTTGCTGATATTCTCAGCATTTTGGGTGTTGGTAAAACAAAGTTGACCGAAGTTCTTTTTTATATAATGCCCGAAAAATACTTCCCAATAAACGGACCAAGCAAGCCTTACCTGAAGGAACACCTAAATATTGATCCAACATTCAACTCATATTCTGAATACGTAGAAATTTTAAACAAGATAAAAGAAAAGACAAAAATACCTTTTTATGAACTTTCTTATGAAGCATGGAAATGGAATGACCAAAAGAAAGAAAGAAACTATTGGATATTCCAAGGAAACCCCAAACAATATAATGTCGTGGAAGCTATCTCGAATAATGAACTTTCTACTTGGTCTGTCTCAGCTCATAAGGACAAAATAAGAATCGGAGATAAGGTCATTCTATGGGTTACAGGAAAGGACAGGGGCTGCTATGCCTTGTGCGAAGTTGAGTCAGAAATATACGAAGATTATGATGATGAAATTGACGCAAAATATACATTAGATCCCGATATGAATAAATTGCATACTGTTGTCAAAATCAATATCACTCACGATTTGATTAAAAATCCAATAACAAAAGATCAGATTGATTCAATTAAGAAATTATCAAAATTAAAAGTCGGCAACCAAGGAACAAACTTTGAAGCGACTGAAGAAGAATATAAAACTATCTTAAAAATGGTGAATGGTATGAAGGAAAGAAAATATTGGCTATACGCTCCGGGCGATAATGCTCACATGTGGGAAGAGTTCTATAAAGATGGCGTTATGGGGCTTGGTTGGTATGAGCTTGGAGATATAAAAAAATATAAGACAATAAAAGATATTGAGAAAAAACTAACTGAAATAAAAAGTAGCACTCAATCCCAACATATTGATGCACTTGCCAATTATGATTTTTTGAATTCAATATCTATTGGTGATTATATAATTGCCAAAAAAGGTGTAACTCAGATTCTTGGGTACGGAATTGTCAAATCTGATTATTATTACGATACATCTTATGAAAAATACCCCCATTTACGAAAAGTTGAATGGATAAAATCCGGCATTTGGGAGCCAATATGTGGGTTGGCTCAAAAGACTCTAACTGACTATACTTCTAATACAATGGATGCAAAATATAATCTTATAAAGTATAAATTGAAAAGAGATTATTTGATTGATATTATGAATTACTCAATCCCCTACACGCCCCCATCCCTCAACACAATCCTATACGGCCCTCCCGGAACAGGAAAAACATATCATACTGTTCTGAAAGCAGCGGAGATTGTTTCTAAGCGAAAGATTGAAGATACTGAAGGCGGATATGCCGAAGCCAAGATGATTTTCAACGAAAACAAAGGCGATCAGATTGAATTCGTCACTTTTCACCAGAATTACAGTTATGAAGATTTTATTCAGGGGCTTAGACCGGACACGGATAACGGCAAGACGCTGACTTTCGAGAAAAAAGACGGCGTATTTATGAGGATCGCGATTAACGCTCTTTTTGAATATTACAAGGTATTGAAAAATCAACCCGCTCAAATAGATCAAGAAGCTTTGGATTTGAATGAAGCGTATCTGGATTTTGTTGAAGATCTCAAAAAACGTCCGACATTAGAATTCTCATCATCAAGCGGTTTGCCGATCACGATCAGCTCATTTTCTAAGAAAAACAGCATAGTTTATAATCATCAGAGCAGCAGCAGAAGTTATATAGTTTCGGGCGACAGATTAATCAAACTGTACAAAGCTTTTCCAAAACTGAATTTGATCAAAAATATCAACAATGATATTAGAGAAGCAATCGGAGGCTGCAATTCAACTATTTATTGGGTAGCACTGAAAGAATTTATCTATTATATCAGTAATTACAAAAATTCGAGTGATCAAGATTCAAAAAAAGAATATGAAGAAGTCAGTTTTGAATCAAAGAAGAAATTGTTATCTACTATCGGCTTAGAAGATCTTGAGAAAGTGAAGGACGCGCAAGTTCCGAACTACGTAATAATAATAGACGAAATCAACCGCGCCAATATCTCACGCGTATTCGGCGAATTGATCACATTGATTGAGCCGGACAAGCGTTCGCACGGCGCTATACCATTGACTTGCACACTGCCGTCCGGCGATGAGTTCATTGTTCCTTCGAATCTATATATTATCGGCACCATGAACACAGCCGATAAATCAATTGCCCTTTTGGATATCGCATTGCGCAGACGCTTTGATTTCGAGGCGATGTATCCGAAGTATGAGGGCGAGATTGTCGGCAAAACTGTTTATGATTCTGACGTTCTTTTGAAGCTGAATGAATCAATTATCAAAGAAAAAGGACATGATTTTCAGATCGGGCATTCATACTTCATGGACAAAGAAAACAACCTTGTCCAAAGGATGAACAAAAAAGTTATTCCCCTGCTGATGGAATACTTTATGAACAACGAAGCAGACGTGAAAAAGATATTGAAAAGCGCTGACCTTGAGGTCGAAGAAAAATCATGGCCAATTAGGATTACAGGCAAAGCGTGATAAATCTGTTTGAATATCAGAACAAAGTTGAAGCTCCCGAGAACTTCGAAAAGCTCGATAAGTTCCTCGACGGAGTATGGAAAAACCGAGATACGTCCGGATATTACTTTGATGAATCCGAGACCGGAAAATACCAGAAATTCATAAAATATCTGTATAAAAACAAACATATAAAATCCAATAAATATGTCGGTGTTATCCGCTTTGAAGATCAAAAAATCAATCTGCTGCCTAAGATATTCTATGATCGGGATATCAATTACAATGATTTGGATGATGAGGATCCTAATCTTAACGCCATTCACAATCATATTCTCTGGTGGCTGAGCTATTGCCGGAAAATCAAATTCCCGAATTATCAAACTGCCCTCGGCAATCAGAAAAATGATTTCTTTGAAGTATTGATATATCTGTTTTCAAAGTATACTCGTGAGCTGCTTTCAAGCTCGATATACCAACAATATGAAGAGATAAACAAAGAACTGTCTTTCATCAAAGGACGTTTGAATATCAACGCTTATATCAACGAAAATCTGTCAAGAGGCAATTGGCACAAATTGAATTGCACTTATGACGCTTTCGTTTTTGATAACAAATTCAATCGGATTATCAAACACGTCACGACTATGCTGTTCAGAGCATCAGCCAGCCCGGATAACAAAAGGAATTTGCGGGAAATCCTGTTCATATTGGATGAAGTCAGCGAAGAATGCGCGACTGCCGAGGAGTGCGCCGCAATCAGCTTCAATCCCGTTTTCGAACAGTTCGCCACCGTCCGAGACTATTGCTATCTCTTTCTGAACAACAGCATCTCTTTCGATTACAAGAACGATCTGAAACTGTTCGCCTTCCTGTTGCCGATGGAGTACGTTTTTGAGGATTTCATTTTTGGCTTTATAGAAAAGGAAATTGAAGAAATAAAAGCAAAACCTCAGGCAGGGTCCAAATATCTTGATTCCGGACGAAATTTTGCTCTGCGTCCCGATTTGATCTTGCTAAGCCAATCAAATAAATTCATAGCGGACACTAAATATAAGATTGTATATTCAGACGATAAAAATGCGAAAAACGGAATTTCCCAAACGGATTTATATCAAATGCTCGCTTATGCCGTAAGATTCAATATAGACCAAATCTTCCTCTTCTACCCAAATACCCTCAAAGACACCTGCGAGCAAAGCGGCGAAATCAATATAAAAGACAAGCTGGCGGATAACAGGGAAATCAGCATCAAATCATCCCGTCTCCCAATAATCAATCATTCCTTGTTTGAGAAGGACGACAAGGAAGATGACAAGAAAGATGCAAAACTAAATGATATATTCGAAGAGACAAAGAAGCAGTTAATAAAAAAAATAAAAGATATCCTTCGCCTGACTTAAAAATTAATCTCTCTCAAAACAATTATTATTTCTCCGAAAATTACTATATTGGAACGAGTGGAAATATATAAAAATCGGGAACAATCAAAAGGGAATCTTATGAGAAAATCAATCGTCGTATTATCACTTTCCTTAATCAGCATTTTACTTTTTTCCATGTCCTGTGGAGACAACACACTCCCTGCCAATCCCGTCGGCAACAACGATATATTTGAACCAAACGGTCAATTTGGTTTGGCATACGAAATTGACACAATCACATCAGGTTCGGCCCTGTTAGA
>JAQIDA010000266.1 GCA_027858275.1 Candidatus Kapaibacterium sp.
AAATAATATAATCCTTAAGGATTCTGTCAGAATAGACATATCAGAAAAATATCAGATTATCAACAAAGCAAAAAACGAAATTTATAAATCTGTAATATATGATATCAATTATTCTACAAAAAAATTGGATAAAAATGAATATGATAGAATTAAGAATATGAAGTTTTATATCAAATCAGATACAACTGCTTATCAATACTAATCTCTTACACTTGCGTAGCAGGCTCGTCGCTTGATATCGTACAATACAGACGAAACCGGCACGTGGCGCAAGAATTTCAACATCCACGACCACCTCGGCAACGTCCGTGCGATTATCCGCCTGCGGGATACGTCGGAGATCTTAGCGCAATACGATTATGCCCCTTTTGGGGAAGCAGAGCTTCATAACACAACAGGAAAAAGAAAAGATTTTACTTCTCAGGTTTCATCAGCACTTCACAAAAATCATCAGCGGCAAAATACTTCTTAGCAGTTTCTTGAATATCTTTGGCCGTCACTCTGTCAACCGCTGCTATAGTAGAGGGAATATCTTCGTGTTTCCCGATCAGAAATTCACTTTTGGCAAGAGCTTCCATTCGATTAGACATAGATTCCAAATCCATAATCAAGCCCGTTTTCAACTGTTCTTTTGCGCGGTTCAGTTCAGTCTTCGGAATACTCTTTTCAATAAGCCTGTGAGTCTCTTCAGAAATCAATCGTTTAAGTTTCTTGAGGTTCGTTCCGTCGATCCCTGCGTATATATAAAACGCTCCGCAGTCGGCATACATTTGAGGAGAGGAGTATACCGCATAGGACAGCCCATGCTTTTCTCGCAACTTGCGATGAAGTCTCGAACTCATCCCGTCGCCAAAAATAACATTCAAAACCGCCAAAGGATACCGATCAGCTGAATTCATTCCTTCAACACGATAGCCGCGAAGATAATGTGTCTGTCCCGATGAATGCGTGATTTCAATAGATTTAGCAGCTAAAGGAGCGGGCGTTTCAATAATTGTTTTTTTAGCACAGCAACTTTGCGTTTCGGACTTAACGAAATGCTTGTTGATCCCTTTGACAATTCTGTTATGGCTGACATTTCCCGCCACGCTGATAACAATATTCTCAGGGCAATACATATTAGTATAGAAATTATTCAGCTCATCACATTTGATTTTCCCGACAGTCTCAGCCGAACCCATGATCGGATTGCCGATTCCTTTTTCTCCGAAAATCAATAGATCTCCGTGGTCGAAGATAATATCTTCGGGATCATCTTCCGCACCCTTGATTTCCTCAATGATAATCATTCTTTCCTTATCCGAGTCTTTTTCAGAAAAAACAGGATTGAAAGTAACATCAATCAGAAGTTCCAAAGTCTTATCAAAATGCTTTTTTAAAGCTCGAACGTAGAAATTAGTATATTCCTTAGTCGTAAAAGCATTGAAGTCTGCGCCGAGAGATTCAAATTGCGCCGCAATTTGCTTGAAATTACGATTGCGGGTATTACGAAAAGCCGCGTGTTCCAAGAAATGCGCCGTGCCCGCCAATCCTTCCGGATCGTGCCGTGACCCTGCATTAACGCTGACACCAAGCGCGAAAGATTCCACAGTAGAAACCTCTTCGCTGATAATCTTCAAACCGTTATCAAGAATTGTTTTATTATAAACCGCTCCCGAAGTCTTTTTGCTGTCCGGTTCGGTTATTTTATATCTTCTTTTTGACATTTTATCTTAACTTATCTTAACAAATCATAATTGTTAATTGCCCATTTTTTTGAGACAAAGACGATTTTGTCGATAGTAATTGTATTGAAGGATTTTAGGATTTAGAAAACATGAGGATGTAACCGTAACCGTGGGGTTAACCCCACGGTTGTACGACAATTTGAAAATTCTTCTCCTACTTCACAGGGAAATAAACAATCGTAACAAGCTCATTCTCAGGTGTTTTAGACGGATCGCTTGCGTATTCTTCCCAAGTTCTGCCGTTTTGCTTCAAATTATTGATGTTGATATACTCGGCGATTTTCCTGTAAGCCTGAGTAACTCCGTCGTAAGCACCTACATAGCGGCCTTGAACAACTTTGCCTTGATAGCTTTTATAAAATTTGATACGTCCGCTTGGTTTTACTTTTCTCGATGCTATGGGGATTGCCGCGTCAAACACATAAAAATTGTCGTGCCAACTGTGAGTAATAGCAATAGGGGAGCCGGCGAATTGCAACTTGCTCTCGACCATAAACTTGCTAATTTCGCCATAAGCTTTGCCCATTGTCTCAGCGATTATTTCAGAAGCAGCCTCGCAAGAATCAGTTATAGCAAGAACCCTTCTCGATATTACTTTTCCTACTTTAACTTCAACATTCACTTCAGGTTCAGGCGGTGCAGCTTCGCATATTCTCTTGATATTTGCCAGTCCGGTTTCATAATCAGGTCCCATCATTGAGTCAAATCCCAAACCTACATATCTCATAAGATAATTCGAACCAAAATCCGTAACAGAAGTCCAAGTGACGGTTGTCACGCCCGCTTTCTCGACAAACATCCATTCAACAGCCGACAAACTCGCATCCGAAAAATTCAAATTCGCTTTGATCCTTGTGTGCTTTATTGATTCTGTGATTGTAATGTCAGCAAAGCCGACATCCGGCATATCACTTTTCCATTTTCTGACAGCCCCGACACCTGCGGCAGAACCTTCAAGAACAACTTCCATCTTCGGATCTTTTTCAACCCAAGGAGACCAATCCGCCCATTTTGCAGTGTTATTAATCAAATTAAAAGCATATTTGGCAGGAGCGTTAATTTCGATACTTCTCGTAACAGTTACTTTGGAATCAAGCGCTAATCCGATTATAAAGAATATCACGATAAGTGATAGTAATGTAATCAGCGAATATTTTAATATTTTCATTGGATTTATAATCTTGAATAGTGATACAAATAAATTGTTTTAATCTTCTGTAGTTTCAATAATATCTAGCAAGCTCAGTTTGATCTGCTCAACCGAACGAGTGGATCGTTTCAGTATTTCGCATTTATAATTAATTAAATCAATAATTTCTCCCGCCTCAGGGATTCTTCCTATTTCGTCGATAATAAGCCCTGCAAGAGTTTCGTAGTTATCATCTTCAGGCAAGGGGACAGGCAAATGATCGTTTGCGTCATCAATGCTCAGCCCGGCATACAGAATGAATTCTGCTTCGTTAATTTTCAAGACAGGCGACTGTTCTTCATCATACTCATCTTGTATTTCGCCTACAATTTCTTCGATAATATCTTCAAGCGTCACCAATCCTGCCGTGCCGCCAAATTCATCCAGAACTACGGCGAGATGCACTTTGTTCTTTTGCATATCACGAAGGAGATCGTTGATCTTTTGGCCTTCATTAATAAAATATGGCTTTCTGATAATATCGTGCATGATAATCAAGCGCTCATGTCGCAGAATAGAAATCAGGTCCTTGGCATAAATAATACCGATGATATTATCAATTGTAGATCGATAAACCGGTACTCGCGAAAAACCTTCATCAATAAACCGTTCAAGAATTTCCGTAGTAGCTTTTCCGTATTCAATACCGAAAATTTTTCCTCGAGGAATCATAACCTGTTTCACCGGTGTTTCGGCAAAATCAAATACATTTTCAAGCAATCTGTGTTCTTCCGTATCGATCACTCCGCTCTTTTCACTCTCATCAATCAGCAAACGAAGCTCTTGCGAGCTGTGCCGTTCCTCTTCTTCACTGATTGGTTCGAATCCCAGTCTTCTTATGATGAAATTTGCAAAAGAATTCAACACCCAAATAAATGGCTTAAAGATAAGATAAAATACTCTCAGCGGAATTGCGATAAACATCGTCACCTGCTCCGGGCGTTGTATTGCCATCGATTTCGGAGCTAATTCACCAAAAATAATATGGAGAAATGTGATAGTCAGAAAAGCAATAGGCAGAGCTATACCGTGAGCTGTTTCCGGATCAATATCCAAACCAAATAAGTTCATGACATTAAGTATCAGAGCCGTCACAACGCTTTCGCCGATCCAACCCAAACCAAGGGAAGCCAATGTTATCCCCAACTGAGTAGCAGACAGATAAGCATCAAGATGATGTATCAAATTCTGAGCGACTTTAGCC
>JAQIDA010000098.1 GCA_027858275.1 Candidatus Kapaibacterium sp.
TATAAACTTTGCGCTTATTTAATCCCATTTCTTAAATCCTTCCGATTCGTTTTCTTGATAGTAATATAATCATTTTTTTACTATCTTAACTCATTGTACCGGATTTTGGGGCAAGGTCACATATTGTCTGTTCCCATTGAAGACCAAAAGGATAACCAAGCCCTTGCCTCTCATCAGCTCCTCCGTCAAAATAGTTCAAATCAGTATCTTTGTATGTACAAAAAATATCTTCATCAGAAAAAAAAGCCGGACCATTGTGATATGTATTATTCTGCCTGTCTTCTATATCATTTACATAAGTACCAAGCTTGATCGCTGACGGATCGTCAGGTATCCATAAGGGCCAATTTGAGCCGTCTTCAATATTAATAGGTGAACCGATGGGGTTCATATCGGTAGAAAAATAGACCCTGTACTTGTCAGTTTGGGTTTTGTCTATTGCATTCCCGTCATCAATTCTACCGGGAACAGTCCATGAACGGCCACTATTTGTATTATACGTAATCTCGCATAGCTTATTTATACTGTCTCCTACTTGTTTTTTTGCAGCGAACCAAATTCCTGAGGCATAAATATATTGGTTTTTTGATCCGCGCGGCCATATTCCGCTTGAAGTGTTTTGAGAAATATCAAAAAACACTATCCCAAAATTCGTCGTGGAAAATTGAATGTTCGAAACAGTATTTTCCTGACCGTCAAATACTCCCAATGACATTCTTTGGATTTCCTCTGTTTTAAGATCTTCAGCAAACGCAACAAGAAAAGAACAAACAAGCACTATTGTGAATGTAACAATCTTTTTCATAACGACTCCCTTAGTAATGTGTGATTTATTAACTATATCAATCATTTGAGAATTAACTTGGCATTATTTGTTGTTTGAATTACTCAACAATAAACTTTCCTGAAGCTACGACCTCATTTTTTATGAATATTCTATATAAATACAATCCCTGGGCGTAATCAGTAATATTTAAAAGAATTTCATTTTCTTGATTCGGAAGGAATCGGTTTTGTAGATATTTAATATTTCCGAGTAAATCTGTTATTTCTATCTTGGCTTGACCTTGGGACGGAGAAACAAAGTGAATTTTAGCTGTATTACCCGTGACAATTATTTTGGAAGTACACTTTACAGGGGCATAAGTTTGGACAAAAGAAGTACCTGATTCACCGCGATATATGTCTCCCTCAAAAGTGCAGACTACAGCTGTCTGAGGGCCAACCAAGCATACATATTCTACAGGCGGGCCATAATACCCGATAATATTTCGAAGAGTCGGATCATATTTCCAATTTTTGCCGCCGTCTTGAGTCCAATAGGTTTTACCGTTATTGCCGACAACAATTCCGTTTTCTCTGTCATAAAAGTCAAGATCAAGTAAACCGAAGTTCAAACCATCTTCAATCATTGAATCCAAAACATTAAACCAGGATCTCCCTCCGTCCGTAGTTTTGTGAATTAGATCGCGTTTAGTATTGCCTATACCGGTTTTTATTTGACCTATTTCATATCCTACAAGTGTATCAACAAAATGAAGATTCATTGGTATTCTATAATCAGGGTGCTCATACTCAACCCAAGACTTTCCTCCGTCATCCGAACGATAGAACCTTTCATTAAATTGTGGGCTGCCGTCAACATCTCGAGTAACCATGGCGATTTTATTCGTATCTATCATTTCAGCAGCAAATATTGCATACTCCGCCGGAGTACCAAACGGAGGGATAGTATCCCATGTTTGGAAACCATCATGAGATACTATCATGTGGAACAGTGAAGCCATCAAACCATGATTCTCATCGAACATATCAATTATTCTGAACCCTTGAAAATCATTTATTCCATAGTTTGTCTCTGTTGTATCCCAAGTCTTCCCACCATTGTATGTACGTAAAAATGTGCTCGAATCGCAAGCAACAATACAAAAGTTTTCAGCAGGGTAAGCTATGTCATTTGCAGGATACCACAACTCAGGGTATAAGTAATTGTTTTCATAAGAATCTTCAAAAACAAAATTCCAAGTGAAACCACCGTCTGTTGATTTTAATACTTTACGAAATTGACCGCTATAGTTTGCCACAGCTATAATATTCAGTGAATCACAGTTGTCTATTGCCTTAAAATAGGAGACCCGTTCGTGCTCAAATGTCTTTTCCCAAATGGCATCGTTTGAAAATAGGTTTGTTGTGAGAAATAGGAACATTACCAATGGAAGAGTTTTCATGGTCACGCCTTATTAATAATGAATTATGTTGTCTCAAAGACCTAAGATTAGCAATTGTATACAGATTTTGTTTTTTGCTGATATTATCCTACCTTTTGCCCTTACTTTTTGAGACACATAACTATATTAAAAAGTTACAAATTAGAGTGCTCTTCTTTTATGGTGTCAATTTCAGGTGACGTAAAGGATATTATTTCCAAATATGTTTTTATGGAAGACGGAGTTATTAGGCAGGCGTTTTTTTGTTGTTGGGTGCAACTTGATTTACAAACCTTCCGGAATCCCCAATTTCAACAGGCGAATCCCGACAGACTCCGGTTTTCTCAAAAACAGCGCGCCCAGTTTTTTCAGATCTTTCTCAGTTTCATAAATCTTTGCGAGCAGAGTGTCGTCGTATTCGGACCATGGCTCATTCTCTTTTTCATACTTCAACTCTTGCTTTTTTATCTTTTTCTTTACGGACTGCTCGACAATATAGCACACTCTGAGAATTCTGAGTTTTGTATAATCGTATTTCTCGTCAAGAGCCTCGAAAACAGGTCGTAAAAGCTCAGTTCCCTCATCTTTGAATGCTGCGAATACACGCTTTTTCTCAGTATTGCCAATATTAACAAAACTTGAGAAATCGGAATTCCTCAAAGGATAATCATCGAGCCAATAGTTATATAAATGACCGAATATTGTGCCGATTTGGACATTGTTATCCGCTATGAGCTTTTCGATTGACGCGCCTGCGTTGTATGCTTCGCCGACTTTGTGGTATTTCTTTTTCCCGTATTGTGAGCGGATAGAAATATCCGGTTTGGACTTAGCCGCTTCTTCCTCTTTAGAACCGGCAAATTGCCTGATTGTATTTAGAAAGATACTGCCGTATTTAGCAAAACGCCCTGCCCCGACACCGTAAATTTGCAACATGCTTTCTTCGGTAGTCGGATAGTAGGCAGACATTTCAATAAGCGATTTATCCGGGAAAACCGCATAGGGCGGTATTCTTGATTTATCCGCCAGCATCTTGCGGAGGGAGCGCAGACCTTCGAACAATTCTGTGTTGTAAGAAATATCGGATTCCGCCAATTTCGCGCGACGTTTGCTTTTGCGAGTTTCCGCCCGAGCTTCCGGCACTTTGCCCATTACAAGGTCTTTTCCTTTGAACACTTCCATTGCTTTAGCGGTCAGGCTCAATGTGAGTTTTTCTTCGTCACGAAGAAGCAGACCGAGCGAGATACATTGTCGGGCGATACCCTGCCACTGAGCTTGAGACAGGTCTTTTCCTATCCCGTAAGTGGAGATATTCTGATGCCTAAAATCCAGGACTTTTTTCGCGCTTGAGCCTCGCAATACATCAACTATATGATTGACGCCGAACTTCTGCCCGGTTCGATAAACACATGACAGGAATTTTTGAGCGAGAACAGTTATGTCGTCTAATTTTTGTTCGCCGTCGAGGCAATTATCGCAGAGTTCGCAGTTTGATTGTTCGTATTTCTCACCGAAATAGTTCATCAGCGGTATACGCCTGCAATTGAAGCTTTCGGCATAGTTGACCATTAAGCTTAATTGAGTATTGGCGATCCGCTTTTCTTTTTCATCCTTCTGATTGATAAAATATCTTATCTTTCCCGCATCTCCGAGACCGAACAAAAGCAGACAATGAGCCTGCAATCCGTCACGGCCGGCGCGTCCTATCTCCTGATAGTAAGATTCAATGTTTTTGGGCAAATCGTAATGCACAACAAAGCGAACGTTGGGCTTATTGATACCCATACCAAAAGCGATTGTCGCGACAATTATCTGCACATCGTCCCGGATGAATAATTCCTGATTGTTTCGGCGAACAGAATCGCTAAGCCCTGCATGATAGGGTTTTACGGAAAAACCTTCGGACTGAAGATCGGCGGATAATTGTCCGACTTGCTTGCGAGAAAAGCAATATATAATACCCGATTTATCGGGAAAGCGGCGGAGAAAATCAACAGTTTGCTGTGTCGGATTATCTTTAGGAATTACTTCGAGCATCAGATTATCTCGATTGAAACTTGCTACAAAAGTGTTTTGCTGTCTCAGTTCCAGACTCTTGGCAATATCTTCTTGAACTCGGGGCGTTGCCGTTGCAGTGAATGCAGTACATACAGCATCGGGATATTCCTTGCGAACATGTGCCAATTGTCGGTATTCCGGTCGAAAATCGTGTCCCCATTCAGAGATACAATGAGCTTCGTCAATGGTGAAACAATCCACTCGAATTTCAGAAAGCATATTTCTGACAGCAGGTTTCAGCAGAGTCTCCGGAGCGACATAGAGCAATTTAGCCGTTCCGTCTTTAATTTTCCCGACATTTTCTCGATATTCAGCGTCGCTGAGCGAACTGTTCAGCACAACAGCACTGACATCCTGAGCGATTAATTGTTGAACTTGATCTTTCATCAATGAAATGAGCGGCGATATTACAATGGTCAATCCGGGGAAAGTCAGCGCGGGTATCTGATAGCACAGAGACTTCCCGCCGCCGGTCGGCATGATAACTAATGAATCTTTTTTAGCGATAATATTATCAATTATCTCTTCCTGCAAAGGACGAAATTCATTGTATCCGAAAACTTCTTTTAATATCTTGCGGGGTGTTTTGTGCATTTGTTCTTTAGTGTTTTTTTGTTTTGAAGATACAATTCGGCTAAGAAATCTTCATCTCGCCACCACAATCTTCCGTGTTTTAGACGCATTATCCGAGCTGACAGTGCAAAAATACGAACCCGACGGCAATCGCGAACAATCGCAGGGGAATTCATTTTCTCCGGCGGTAAGCATGCCGCTGAATATTTTCATTATGGTGTTTCCGGATAAGTCTGTGATTGTTATCTCTACTTGCTTAGTTTCCGGGGAAGTTATATTTATTGTACTGTTACCTATCACAGGGTTTGGAGTTATTTCAATAATAAAATCTTGTACGACAACATCGGCTACATCAGATGCATCCCAAAGAGCATGCATTTTCATTAGCTCATATCCGGGGCCAGTATCATAAGTAGTATAAAAATATTTTTTATCTTTAGTCATCACTAAATCTTTGCCTCCGAATGCGTATTCGTAACAACGCTCTTTTGTGTTATAATCATATACATTAAGATCGAAGCCACAAACGGCTATTTTATTACCGTTTAGTATCACATTATTTGCACCCTCAAAACTGTTTATGATGTTTTTTTTCTGAATATCAATAACGTGGGTTATTGAAGTTGATGAAATAGCAATGACCTTATCATCATCAGAAAAACTTATATCCTTAACGTAACCCGGGAAAGGTTCACTGATTGTGAAATCCTCCCAAGTATCAGTATCCCATACTCGTATAATTGCGTTGCTTTCCAAATCTACGACTAAAACAATTATGTATTTCCCGGTTTTAGAATATTCACACATTCCTTTGTAATTCAGATTCTGATTAAATTTTAAATCCAATTTCTTTATCACTTCTAATGTTTCGGCATCATGAATGCAAATGTCATGAGTGTTAGTATTTAGTATAATACTTACAACATTTTTCCCGTCAGGGGAAACATCACAGTCCCGAGTTGTGTAATTCGTCGTATCTTTTACTGATTTTGTTAATAAAACACTGTGAGAAGAAATTGAATATATCACATAATTTGTATAATTGTCGCCGTCAACTTTATTACTGTACATCGCAATAATTCTGTCATTATCAGGATAAAATGAAAAGGAATCGAACAGCGATACTGTGTCCTTAGTCGGTATACCGGCACAGAAATCACCTTTATCCGCCTTTGCAATGCTTACATCTTTTCTCTGGAATTTACGTATTGCCAGAAATTCATCATTCGGAGATAATGTAAGCTGATCCATCGGCTTAATTAGCCAATGTCTGTACCATATAACCTCTGTTGCATAGTCCCCCGCGAAAACTTTTCCGCTGAAAACAATTAAAGCCGTGAGAATTAAAATTGTTCGTAACATTGTGTAGGCCTTTATCTATTGAACAAAAAATTGGCGATATCTGCTCTTCGGTGGAGTCAATCTTTTTAAAAGAGTCGTGCTAACTTCAAAAATAAAAAGACGCGCCGACAGCTGTCGAACTCAAATCAATTACCGTTGTTTGGTTGGTCATATTGATTTTAGTTGTGTATTCATATCTCTCGTAAATGAAATTGGCGGTTAGTCCTATTTGAGCCCACAGAGCAAAATTGTTTTCAAGAAAATACTGCCCGCCAAAAATTAGGGCGGCACTGATGTTAAAATCAACTTCGTCGTAGCCCGATCGTTCGATCCTCGGAAAAGCTAGATAGCCCAGAGCTCCGCCGAGATAAGGGGATACATTGCTTTTGCTGTCAAAAAAGTACTTTGCTGCGAGTTGGAACGCTAATGTTGTTTCGCTGTTCGGCTCGTCGCCGTCTTCGTAAGTATATGATCGGCTTTGGATGCCGAGTGCAAAATCGACTTGTAAATTTTTACTGTATGTATACAACAGATGTGCCATCGGCATAGTAGTTTTCATTTCAGCGTCAAAGGCATGGCTCATCCCGGCATCGACAGGACGATAGGCAAAACTCGCGCTTATGCCGAAGGAACCGGGCTTTAGTTGTGCGGAGGCTTCACTTACAGATATTAAAGATATAATCAGAATTGAAAAATACTTAAAAAAGGCAGACATATAAACTCCGGATAGTTATGTTTATCAGTGTTTCCGTATCTGCAACCGCGGAGTTAACCCGCGGTTGAGAATTCGTTTCTGCTCGCTGAGCGGATTCGAAGCGTCTTTGACGTTGATGCTCCCATGTGAAAATTCTAAGACACTTCGACTCCGCTCAGTGAGCGATTTTTGTTCGGTAACTGTTGGTTAACACTACAGTTGGAACATAAAACAGCATTAAGGTACGATTCTGTATATCATTCTCGGGAACGGGATTACTTCTTTGATGTGGCTTGCGCCCGTAATCCATTTTACGGTTCTTTCGAGACCGAGGCCGAATCCGGAATGAGGGACAGAGCCGTATTTTCTAAGATCGAGATACCACTGGAATTCTTCCTGAGGCAGATCGTGCTGTTTGATTCGTTCCAACAACCAATCGTGATTG
>JAQIDA010000242.1 GCA_027858275.1 Candidatus Kapaibacterium sp.
CGTTGTTGATTCTATGAATTAATGTTTCGACAAATATAAGGGAAACTATGAAATCCAATTATTACTCAAAACTTGCGATGGTTCTGTTGTTTTTCTTTGTAGGCTCTGTAATGTTGTCAGCTGAAAAGCCGGATCAATTGGTCGGCAAATGGCTCACTCAGGAACAGAAGAGCATTGTTAAAATCTATAAAAAGGACAATAAATTCTATGGTAAAATTGTTTGGCTCAGGGAAGAAAACGATAAAGCGGGCAAGCCCTAAACTGATAATAAAAATCCTGATAAGTCTAAACAGAGTCGTAAATTAATGGGGCTTCTGCTTCTCAGAGATTTTGTTTTTGACGGTGATGACACTTGGGAAGACGGCGAAATATATAATCCTAAAGAAGGCAAAACTTACAGCTGTAAAATCACTTTTGACGAAAAGGACAAAATCAAAGTTCGCGGATATATCGGAATTTCTCTTTTCGGTAAAACCGTCTATTGGACTCGAGTTAAGAAAGAAAAGAAATAAACAATACATTTCTGCGCTCGGGATCAACCCGACTGCCGACAAACAGCGAATCAATTTAGATTCGCTGTTTGTATTATCATCAAAAATCTCTGCATTCTGTTGCATATTAATAAAATATTTATTAATTTGTCGCAACTAATTTTATTTGTACTCGTAGCTAATTACAGCTGTTGATGTAATTGAGATTAATTCTGAAAATATAACTAAAACATAATCTAATATAAGACAAGTCCAATGAAATCATTTACATCTTTACTATTATTCATCATGTTCTTCGGAAGTGCCGCAGTAAACGCTGATCCGGAGATAACTGCATCTGAAATTGAAGCTCATATAAAATATCTTGCTTCTGATGAACTTGCCGGTCGCAAACCCGGGACTCCGGGCGGATTGGCAGCCGCGGAATACATACGCGGACAGTTTTTAAAACTGGGTATGACTCCGTTCGCAGATAACTTTTTTCATCATTTTAGACTAGTCAGCAAGGTTGAGCCGGGCAGAAACAATAAATTCCAATTTGGCGATAAATCATTTGTTCTTAATGAGGATTATATTCCAATGTCCTTTTCGGCTCCAGGTTCAGCTAAAGGCGAAGTTGTTTTCGCGGGATACGGGCTGGATATGAGTAACGACAGCCTTAGTTGGAATGATTATGCTGATATTGACGCCGGCGGCAAATGGGTGATGATTCTGCGCGGGGATCCGGATAACAACGCGCCTGTCAGCAGATTTTCGGATTTTAGTCAAGACAGATTGAAAATTATTGAATCACAGGATCGGAAAGCCGCAGGAGTTTTGCTGGTCTCCCCCCCGGCTTTTAATGAAAAGGATAAACTTATCCCGATGTTTTACGACAAAGTCAGCGACGGGAGTCTTATTCCGGTTATTAATATCACTCGCGCGCTTGCTGATGAAATACTTGCAGGCAGCAATACTACTATTGAGAATTTGATTGACAGCACAGCAAAGCTTGACAAGCCAATCAGCGTCGCGACAAACTCTGTTGTCAATGCTCAGGCAGATGTAGTGAAGACAAAAGTCGATGCTCAGAATGTGGCAGGGATTATTGTGGGAAGCGACCCTTTGTTAAAAGACGAATTCATTCTTATCGGTGGGCATTACGATCATATCGGCATGGGCGGTCTCGGTTCAGGCTCTCGTACTCCTGATACTTCCGCCGTGCATAACGGTGCTGATGATAACGCTTCCGGAATTGCGGGAATTTTGGAAATCGCTGAATTAATCGCCAATGAGAAACCGAAAAGATCTCTCGTTGTTGTTGCTTTCGACGCTGAAGAAATGGGAGTTCTCGGTTCGGCCCAGTTTGTCAAAGATTCCGTATTAGATATTGCTAAGGTAAAAGCTATGATTAACCTTGATATGATCGGGCGTCTCGATAAAACTTCCAAATCGATTATGGTAGGCGGTTCAGGCACGTCGCCAATTTCGGAACAGATATGTGATTCATATAAAAACGGGCTTGTGCTGAAATTCTCTAAAGAAGGACTCGGCCCGTCAGATCATGCTTCATTCTATAGTTCTGATGTTCCGGTATTCTTTCTCTCTACCGGTGCTCATGAGGATTACCATACTCCGGAAGATGATATTGATAAAATCAACTTCGACGGGACGGTCAAAGTGGTTCAATTCGTATCTGATGTCGCATTAGATTTGCTCAATCGGAACGAATCCCTTGCTTTCACAGAGGCAGGTCCTAAAGTTCGCGATTCATCAAGAAAATTGAAAATTGCTCTCGGTATAATGCCTGATTTCACAAGTAAGGGGAATAACGGACTCGGCATTGCCGCCGTTACCCAAGGTCGTCCTGCTGAAGCTGCAGGAATGCTCAAAGGAGATGTTATAACAGCCATTAACGGAATGTCTGTCAAAAATATTTATGAGTATATGGCAAGACTTAAGAAATTGAAGCCCGGCCAACAAATCACTGTTGATATCTTGCGAGACGGGAAAAAGATTGAATTGATAGTTGATTTGTAATTTGGCTTAGATCATAATAATTACTGAGGGATATAATACAATAGCCGACGAAATGAATCGTCGGCTTTTTTGTATGAGCACGGGAGCATGCTCCCGTTAAACAATTTGTATTCTATTAGGACGGGAAAGAGAGACTTGATTTGTCGGATTCATGTCTTTTTTATATATTGCTTTCTGGTGCACCGGTATAAATCTCTGTAATATTTAGATATTAAGTTGAAAAACGGAACTATTATGAAGAATTTGATTTTGTTATTGGTGATGATAGTGGGATTCTTATCGTCGTTGCAAGCTCAGGACGAAGAATTTGTTAAGATTAATACGCAGCTTGACAGTATAGAAGCGGGATTGATCCTCGGTGAAAAACAAGCATTAAGAGATTTAGCGGTTTATTTGGATGACAGGAATCCAATTATAAAGTATAATTCAAACTCGGACACATCATGTTTGGCCGCTCCTATCTCAATAATCGCTGTTGATATTTTGCATGAATATACTAACTTTGAAACATGTGCATTAGATTATAATCTGTCAAAAGAGAAGTTTGCTAAGTATTTAGATGAAAAATGGAACAGGATCTATTTTAACAAATATATCGGGAAATTTACAGATATAGATTCTGCACAAATCCATGCTTTATCAGCTAGAACTAATAAAATATCGTCGCAGAACGAGAGATTATCCGAAGCGGAAATCATTTTCGCGAATATATTCAAGCAAATTTGCTCTGAGAATGACAGCCTTGCCATAGAGGGATTCTTCAAGCTGACGGAAGCTGATACTTCTATAACTTTCCCTTACTATTATAGCTATTATCGAAAAGATCGAGACAAAGTGAATCTGACCTTGCCCCAAAATCCGGTACAATGAGTTAAGATACTAAAAAAATGATTATATTACTATCAAGAAAACGAATCGGAAGGATTTAAGAAATGGGATTAAATAAGCGCAAAGTTTATACTAAAGAGTTCAAAATAAACGCTTTAAGGATGGTGATTG
>JAQIDA010000291.1 GCA_027858275.1 Candidatus Kapaibacterium sp.
CTCTTTTGCTAAGCCGAAAATTTTATATTTCAAATAATTTGGATAAGAAATATATGAGACTTAAATTAATACGAATTTGTTCGTGATATTTCATCGGACAGAGTTAAGAAAACAGACCCTTATATACCAATGATTACGATTTCATTTGCTGTTTTCCTGCATACATCTTCATTAGTCTTTCTGCCGACAGCTCTGTTTGCTTATCTAAATTTTAGAAAAGAACCCGAATTTTCAGCAATTAACATCGTTCGCCTGATTTCAATATTCATTGTTTTTGCTTTATTTTCTCTTTTCGCGGTTTATATCAGCGGCTATCCTTTTTCCAAACTGCTTAGTGATTTGACGGCCGATAGTCATATATTGCCGCTGTTCAGCGATGATCATACTTACGGCATTTTCTCAGCAGCACATTTGATTGATATAATCAATCTGTTGTTCCTGACTGCTCCGATAATTGTTGTGCTGCCTACGATATTACTCAAGCTTCCTCGAGCGGGATTCACTCCTGAACTGAAATTCTTGGGAGCCTCATCATTGCTCGCCCTGTTTTTCATCAGTATTGTCAAATCTGATCTCGGTATGGCTCGTGATTGGGATTTATTTGCGCTTGCTGCTTTTCCAATCACTATTTTCAGCGTTACAGCCCTTATAAAAATCTATGATAAAACTGTTTATCGTGTAGCTTTGCCTCTGTTTATAATATGTATCGTTCATACGCTGCCGTGGATATTTCTGAATTCATCGGACATTCTTTCCGTTGATCGTGCAGAACAACTTGCAGAAAGCTCGCATTGGTCCGGTCATTCCAAAGCAATACTATATGACGCTGTCGCCAACGAGTACTTCAAGAACGCAAAGCCGGAAAAAGCTCTGGAGCTTTCGATCAAAGCTTACAACAACGAACATGACGATCGCTTTTTATTTAATATAGCGAACGGGTACAGCAATCTAAACCAACAGGATTCCGCCATAAAGTATTTTGAAATATTGAACAAATCGGAGTTCAAAAAAGAATTGACGCTTAGAAATCTAAGCAGACTCTATATGCTAAAGGCAGATTATATAAACGCTCGGAAGACTCTTGAGGAATTGTATAATCTCTTGCCTGATGATATGGGAATACTGTTTAATCTTGGTGCTGCCTTTTTTGAGTCTGAAGATTACGGGCGCGCAATCGAAGTGTTTACGACCATATTAAAATCTAAGACTGATCATTATGAAGCGGCTGTCAAGCTTGGAGAGTCCTATTTCAACAACGGGCAATATCCACAAGCGGCAATGTTGTTTAGTCAGGCTCTGAAGAAAGAACCGAACAATCCGGACTTCCATTATTATCTCGCTGTGTGCTATTATGAGGGAAGAGACTTGCGGAAAGCAACTCAGTACGCCGGCAATGCTAAAAAATTCGGTTTTTCGGATCTTCAGCTTATTAATCAATTGATCAATTTAATCGGAGCGGACAGGAATTAGTCCTCGATGATAACAAAAGCTATAGATGTATCGGAGGTATGGGACAATGATACATGTATCTTATACATCCCATATATTTCTTTCATTTTCCCGTATAAAATTAGTTTCGGTTTGCCGTTTTCGAGATTTTCGATACTGATTTCATTGAAAACAAAATCGCCGCCTATTCCGCTGCCTACAGCTTTAGAAAAAGCTTCTTTAGCAGCGAATCTCGCAGAGTAACGAGTATATTTTTCAGCGTTTGATTCACAATAGTCAATTTCTGTCTTTGAAAATACTTTTTTCAAAAACCGCTTGCCGTATTGATCAATAGATTTTTTAATCCTGTCTGTCTCTGCTATATCCGTTCCTATTCCTACGATCATAGATTTATACTTTCGTTCTGTATTTTTTTACAATTTCAGCGATCATGGGCATCGCTTGGCTAAAAGGCAACATAATTTTTTCATCAGCTCGATTGCTGTAAACTGTTTCATTAGGATTAATCTCAACTACATAAGCACCGTAGTCCTGAGCGATCATAGGCAAACCGGCTGCAGGATATACTTCCCCGGACGTTCCTATTGTCAAGAACAAATCGCAATCCTCTGATGCGGCACCGGCTTGATACAGGACATCCTCAGGCAACATTTCTCCAAACCAAACAACAGAAGGGCGAATTTTTCCGCCGCAGAAGTTACATACAGGTACTTCCTTGTTCTGAATATCAATCTCATCGTCATGCGATTCACCGCAATCCAAACAATGATTTTCAATTATATTCCCATGGAGTTCCAAGACATTTTCACTTCCGGCTCTTTGATGCAGCTGATCCACGTTCTGCGTTATCAATGTCAAAGGGTCAAAATAATCTTGAATTTCAGCCATCGCAAAATGCCCGGCATTTGGTTTCGCTTTAAAAACCGTTTCTCGTCTGTATTGATACCAAGACCAAACTAAATCGGGATTACTCATAAATCCGTCAACGCTTGCCATTTCTTGCGGATTGAACTGCGCCCACAATCCGTCAGGATCTCTGAATGTAGCGATACCGCTTTCTGCGGAAACACCGGCACCGGTCAGCACTGTTAATCTTTCGGCTGTTTTTATTTTTTCAATAAATTCTTGTGAAAACATATTATTTCCCTGATTTGTTCTTTGTATTTACTGTTAACTTACTATTTTATAACATAATTTCATAAATGATTTTATGATGTTTCAAACAAATATGGAATATATATATGAAAATCAACTTACCGTTTATACAGATCGCCGGAGTGCATTCACTTGAGGAAGCTCAGATGTTAGCTGATCTCGGCGTTAAATATATTGGTTTTCCGTTAAGGTTAGATTTCAACAAAGAAGATATTTCCGAGGAAAAAGCATCAAGAATTATTTCTATTCTGCCGGATAATGTCAAACCCATATTGATTACTTACGAAGACCGCGCTGATGAGATAATCAATATGTGCGATATGCTTAATTGTTCAAACGTTCAAATCCACGGAGTAATTTTGATTGATCAACTCAGAAAACTACGAAAAAAACGCAAAGATATATTTATAATTAAAAGTCTTGTAGTCGGCAGAAGCTCTAATGAGATATTATATAGGAATATGCGCCGATATGAGCCGCTTGTTGACGCTTTTATCACAGACACTTATGATCTGGTCAGCGGAGCTTCCGGGGCAACAGGCAAGACACATGATCTGAATATTAGTGCAGATATTGTAAAACTTTCGTCATTGCCGGTAATATTAGCAGGAGGTCTGAATAAAGACAATGTTAAAGAAGCGATAATAAAAGTGAGGCCGGGGGGAGTTGATTCGCATACAGGAGTTGAAGGAATTGACGGCTTTAAAAATCCGGAGAAAATTCAATCGTTTCTCTCGGAGGCCGCAAGCGGATTTGATGCAATTAAATAATAACGAATATAA